>NZ_JBEAFH010000036.1:0-141896 GCF_040061575.1 Klebsiella sp. CB_Kp196 | reverse complement strand
CAGTGCCGCGCAGAATCCCCGTTCGCTCTGGCGCTGGATGCTGGGAATGGACAAGTCACATAGCATGGTGGATAAAAAACGCGCCATGATGGCTGTGATAAAAGTCTCAGACGCTTCAGAGTGAAATGCAGAATCTGAAAGACATTATGCAGGTGGGATAATACATGGATTATGATGGTTTGATGTTCAAATATGACAAAAACAGATTCCCTGATGTAGAGTTAACAGATGATGAAATAAATAATCAATTACATCAGAATGAAAAAGTAGACCTGGGTGACAATAAAGTCATGGATGATGCGGCGGTGATTCATCTCAGCTCGGGTTATATGGAGGTGGTGGATAAGTGGTATGCGGTAAAAGGATTTTTAACCGTACCGTCACTGGCATTACTTGTGCTTTTTGCCTCAGGTGTAATTTATATACCCTGTAATATGTTTGTTCATTTTTTTTTGCAGCAGGATTATGACGGATGGTTTTATGTCATCGGTTTTATTGCTCTTTTTGTGTCAATTCTGGTCTCTTTATTCTGTTATTTAATGCTAAGAGTTGAATGTTTCCGCTGGACGCATTATCCCGTCAGATTTGACAGGAAAAACAGACTGGTGCATGTATTCAGCGTGGACGGGGAGGTTTACAGCGCCCCCTGGGACGACATCTTTTTCACCACCGGCGATTGCGTGACTTATAAATTAACGAAGCGGAAGAATTACGATATTCGCGGACATGTGCTGGCGGAAGATCGCAAAACGGTGCTGAAAACGTTCACGCTGTCGGTTTCTGCCCCGCGGCGTGAAGACCTGTACCGCAACTGGGAATTTGTGCGCCGCTATATGGAGGAAGGGCCGGAAGCGGTTGCCGGCGTGCTGAAACTGATGCCGCCGGTGGAGGGACGCCGGGAAGGGATATTTTTTGGCTACTGGTATCTGATGTTCAGCGCCACCTACGGGGCGCCGTTTTTTGTGGTGCCCTTTCTGATGGCGCTGTATCTGACGGCCTGGCCGTTCCGGGTCTTTGCGATGTACACCTGCCGGATCCCGCGCTGGAGTGAGGAAGTCGAGGCCAGCTGTGTGATTGCGCCGGACGATCCCTGGGATATCAGTGCCGCGCAGAATCCCCGTTCGCTCTGGCGCTGGATGCTGGGAATGGACAAGGCGCACAGCATGGTGGATAAAAAACGCGCCATGATGGAGGTGAAGAAATGAAAGGCATCGTTCGTATTGGCGATAAAACAACGCATGGTGGTCAGGTGCTGTCCGGTTCCGGGACCATGAAATTTCAGGGGGTGGGTGTGGCGCGTTTAGGCGATGCGGTAAGTTGTCCCATAGAAGGGCATAGTCCATCATATATAGCGGAAGGCCACCCTACTATGAAAGATAATGGCGTACCCGTTGCATTTCATAATTATAAATGTACTTGCGGTTGCACATTAATTACCTCACTAAGCTGCGCTACAACGAGTAAATAATGCCTGTTGATCTCTCTGTGATTCCTCCCGCAACTAAGCGGAAATTACCTCCGTCCGTAAAACGATGGTCGGTTGTTCTGCTTGTCTTCATTGTTTGTGGTGGGCTTTTTACCTCATTGTTGTGGCCCTCACATAGCATAGTACGAGGGGGATTATTCTGGAACTGTTTTATCAGCTTACCATTTATAATATGGTTGTTTATATTTGGTGTTCGCTGGCTATGTTATTTGACATCCGTATGGTTCTCTGATGGCTGGAATCATGAACGGGAAAAAGATATTGAGAATGAAATTCAGCGTGGGCAGCGTTATCTGACGCTGGAAGCTGTATGTACGCATTTACCACACGTTGTAACGTCTGGTGTCATGACGGACCAATTTATAATACCCGGGGGAGTTGAGTTACCCACAGTGGTGGATGAAGTCACGCAAATAGTGAGCTATCAAACCCGTTTTGGCGATGCCAGGTTGCCTCTATCAATCAGAATAGTCAGGGAGCTAACCTTACTTCTTGAGGACGTAACATTACAGACAGCGTTAATGAAATGTAAGGCTTCAAAGCGGTTGACTGTGGTTTTACAGCTCGATAGTGATATTGCATTGGCGTCAGATACTATTTCAGATATTCAGGAGGAAATTAAATTACTTGTGCCTGAGTATGCGCAAGTTTTGTTTTCCTCCCAATTTGGATTGACCGATATTGATAATTGGCTGGATAAACCTCGAACTATAGAAACTCTATTGATTTTGTCAATCAAATTAAAAACAAAATTACGTAATGGAGAAGGGGAAGCTGCAGTGGCATTGCTTTTAAACGCCACACAAGCCGATTCACAACTGAAAAATTATATAGCTCATATTCACAGGCCGGAAAAAACAACTCATGCAGGACTAAATGCATCAGTGATGCAGTCATTGTTATGGGGGAAGAGCAATCTCGAAAATATCGAATATCTCTGGTTAGCAGGAATGGGGGCGAAAAATAAAGAGAAAACACAGGTTGCTAATAATCTCGGTTTGCCATTGAATGATACAAAGGCGAAGTTGATCGATATTGACATGAAGAGTGGTTTTACGGGGAGTGTATCGCCGTGGCTTGCTATTGCTTTGGCTTCTGGTAATCACAGATATTCCTCACCGCAGCTGATTGTCAGTATGTCTGAACATGATGATTTCTTGTGGTCGTTGGTCGTCAGGCCTCAAGCACAGTTGTAGCTTCGAATTTATTATCCTCGTGTTATTTAAGTTGTAAGTCATTGCTGATGTTTCTCTATCCAGTTATTTTATGTCGGGAGAAAAGGTGAAACGTATTTTACAGGGAATAAAAAACACAACATTTCAGTTGTGGTTTATCTTGTTTGTTCTTTTATGCTTGGGAGTTGCAGCATGCCTTATCCTCAGGAGTGAACCGACTATACTGGGGATTTCTCCAGACTCTATCTGGTTTGAGCGGCTATTTATATTAGCTCTGGTACTAACGGGTGGATTACTGCTCTTTATTATCATTTTTTTTATTACGACATATTTGTTTGGTAAAAACACTTACCGCCAGGCTAAATTCCTCTCATCTGGAAATAAAACCGATTTTATACAGCATCGAAGTGAGGCAGAATCCTCGACCGTTGCCAGCATTCGGCATTTGAAAGCCCACCTCCGCCGTCGCTACAACCTTTTCTGGCGCAGTAAAGTCCGCCTGCTGCTGGTCTGTGGCGAACCCGCGCACATCGCCGCCATCGCCCCCGGCCTTGCCGAAAAACAGTGGCTTGAAGGCCTCCGCACGGTGCTGATTTACGGCGGCAGCCTGTCATCGGCGCCGGACACCGGGCGCCTGACCGCCCTGCGTAAGCTGCGCCGCAGCCGTCCGCTGGACGGCATCGTGCTGGCGCTGGATGAGAGACAGACCACCGCCGGTACGCTGGATAACCATCTTCGCACCCTGGAGCAGGTCGGGGAGGCGCTGCGCTGGCAGCCGCCGGTGTACCTGTGGCAGGTGACTGACAGCGACTGGTCGCAGGATGCGCGCGTCACCCGGACGGTAGGGGCGCTTTTCCCGGCCCGCGCCACGCCGGATGTTGTGGCGCGCCAGATGAGCGCGATTCTGCCGTCGCTGTATGCGCAGGGGATGCAGCAGATGAACGTCAGTCCGGCGCACGACTGGCTGCTGCGCCTTGCCCGGTCGCTTGAGCAGGAAGGGATTGCCCACTGGAAAACGCTGCTGACGCCGTGGCTGACGGAGCACCTGAAGCGTGTTCCGCTGCGCGGCCTGATGTTCAGCCCGTCGCTGGCCCCTGAGGATAATGCCGCGGGCCATGAACACCGCTGGTCCGCTCCGGCGGTCTGGCAGGGCGTGACGGCGGACTGCGCTCAGGCGCGGGGCGTGCGGGCAGGGATGCCGTGGCAGCGAACGCCGGGCGTCACCCTGCTGGCGCTGATTGCCCTGTGGGGGGCGGGCAGCGTGCTCTCCTTTGCCGTTAACCGCCACCATATCGTCAGCGCGGCGGCGCGGGCGCAGCAGCTGGTGAATCATCCCGCGGTTAACGACCCGCAGCTGATGGCGCTGCAGGCCCTGCGTAACGATATCGGGCGCCTGCAGACGCAACAGGCGAATGGCGCTCCCTGGTACCAGCGCTTCGGGCTGGACCACAATGCGCCGCTCTCCGCCGCCCTGATGCCCTGGTACGGCCAGGCCAGTAACCGTCTGATACGCGATGCGGCCATGCAGGCGCTGACGCAGAAACTGACCGTCCTGGCGAACCTGCCGCCGCGCAGCCCGCAGCGCGCCACGTCAGCTAAAGCGGGCTACGACCAGCTGAAAGCATACCTGATGATGGCGCGCCCGGACAAAGCCGACGCTGCCCTGTACGCGCAGGTGATGACAACCACCGCGCCATCCCGGCCGGGACTCTCCCCGGCGCTGTGGCAGAGTATCGCCCCGGACCTTCACGCCTTTTACATGCAGAGCCTGCCGTCGCAGCCAGCCTGGAAAATCACGCCGGACAGGCAGCTGGTCACCCGGGTACGTCAGGTGCTGCTGGAGCAGATTGGCCGGCGCAACGCGGAAAGTACGCTGTATGAGAACATGCTCACCCGGGTGCGCCGCAGCTACGCGGACATGACGCTGGAGGACATGACGCCGCAGACCGACGCCGGTCGCCTGTTCAGCACGCCGGAATCGGTGCCGGGGATGTTCACCCGCCAGGCGTGGGAGGGCGGGGTTCAGGAAGCCATTGATAACGCCGTGGCGTCCCGGCGCGATGAAATCGACTGGGTGCTGAGCGATAGCCGTAAAACGCTGTCCGGCGACGTCTCCCCGGAGGCGCTGAAGCAGCGCCTGACGGCGCGCTACTTCACCGATTTTGCCGGTGCCTGGCTGAACTTCCTCAACAGTATCCGGCTGAACCCGGCGCACAATATTGCCGACGTCACCGACCAGTTAACGCTGGCCGGGGACGTGCGCCAGTCGCCGCTGATTGCCCTGATGAACACCCTGGCTTACCAGGGGCAGACCGGGCAGCAGAAAGAGGCCATTTCCGCATCGCTGGTGAAATCGGCGAAAAACCTGCTGGGCGGTGATGACCGGCCGGTGATTGACCAGCAGGCCGCCGGACCGGCGGGGCCGCTGGACAGCACCTTCGGGCCGCTGCTGCAGCTTATGGGTAAAAACAGCGCGCAGAGCGTGATGGCGGCGGACAGTTCGCTCAGTTTACAGACTTACCTGACGCGTCTGACCCGCGTGCGCCTCAGGCTCCAGCAGGTGGCAAACGCCGCCGACCCGCAGGCGATGATGCAGCTGCTGGCGCAGACGGTCTTCCAGGGCAAGAGCGTTGACCTGACCGACACGCAGGAGTACGGCAGCCTGGTGGCGGCAAGCCTCGGTGAAGAGTGGAGCGGTTTCGGGCAGACGATGTTTGTTCAGCCGCTGACCCAGGCCTGGGAGACGGTGCTTCAGCCGTCGGCGGCCAGCCTGAACGAAGCGTGGCAGCGCTCAGTTGTCGCGAACTGGAATTCAGCGTTTAAAGGGCGTTATCCCTTTGCTGCCGCGAAGAGCGACGCCTCGCTGCCGATGCTGGCGGCGTTCATTCGCCGCGATACCGGACGTATTGACCGTTTCCTCAGCACGCAGCTGGGCGGCGTTCTGCACCGGGAGGGCAGCACCTGGGTGGCGGACAGAACCCGCAGTCAGGGGCTGACGTTCAGCCCGGCCTTCCTGAACGCGGTGAACCAGCTCAGCCAGCTGTCCGACATCCTGTTTACCGACGGCAGCCAGGGTATCAGCTTTGAACTGCAGGGGGTGGCAATGCCGGAAGTGGTGGAAACACAGCTGACGCTTGACGGGCAGAAACTCCACTATTTTAACCAGGTTGCCGACTGGCAGAGCTTCCGCTGGCCGGGGGTAATCAATAAACCGGGGGCGATGCTGACCTGGACGTCGACGGCGGCGGGAACCCGTCTGTATACAAACCACAGTGGCCCGTGGGGCGTTATCCGGATGCTGGAGCAGATGCAGCGGCAGAAAGCGGGGGACGGACTGTACCGGCTGAGCGTCACCGCGCCGGACAGGCGACAGCTTCAGTGGCTGCTGCGTACGGAACTGGGCGACGGACCGCTGGCGCTGCTGAAGCTGCGAAACTTCAGTCTGCCGTCGCAGATATTCAGCGTCGGTGTCCCGGCGCCAGGCCGCACGGATGAATATGAATCTGACGTTGCGGAAGGGAGTGAATAATGGCCTCTGTTGATATTCTGCTCGCCAACCGCCGGAGATCCCCCCGGCAACGATGATTTCAAGAAGATGCGTGATGAGGTAAGGGCGCGCAACTTATTGCTTCAATGTTCAATGTTCAATGTTCAATGACACTGATGCGATCTGAGGCTGCAGAAAACACCTATCGCGATCTTCTCCCCATTTTTTAAACGCACCTCCTGTAGCTCTAAGGCTAAAAGCATATTTCTATGGACGACTTAACCCTGCGTTATTTTGACGCCGAAATGCGTTACCTGCGTGAAGCGGGCGAAGAATTCGCCCGCGCCCATCCTGACCGGGCGGCGGCCTTAAATCTCGACAAAGCGGGCGCGCGCGACCCCTATGTCGAGCGCCTGTTTGAAGGCTTCGCCTTTCTGATGGGCCGCCTGCGCGAAAAGCTCGACGACGATCTGCCGGAGCTGACCGGCGGACTGGTGAGCATGATCTGGCCACACTACCTGCGTACCATTCCGTCGCTCTCCATTGTTGAGTTCACCGCGGACTGGCGTGAACTGAAAGAACCTGTCCGCGTTGAAAAAGGCTTTGGAATTCTTTCTCAGCCCATTGGGGAAAAGCGCACCCGCTGCCATTACACCACGACGCAGCCGCTGACCCTGCAGCCCCTGTCCCTCGCCCGGGCGGGGATCTCGACGGAACCGGATGGGCGCTCGCTTCTCCGCCTGCGCTTTGAGTGCAGCCCGCTGGCAGACTGGAGCCGCATCGATTTAAGCCGCATCCCGCTGTACCTGAATGGCGATGCGCCGCTGGCCTGCGCCTTGCATGAGGCGCTGACGCTCCGGGTGGCGAAAACGGGTATCCGCTTTCCCGGCGATGCTGACCGCAGACCGCTGGACGCCCGTTTTGCCGTCTGCGGTTTCAGTAAGGAGGAGGCGCTGCTGCCGGAGTGCGGCAGTTTCAGCGGTTATCAGCTGCTGCTGGAGTATTTTACCTTCCGTGAAAAGTTTATGTCGGTGACGCTGCGCGGCCTGGAAAATGTGGATTTCCCGGAAGAACTGGCGTGGTTTGAAATCGATATCGTGCTGGAGAGACAGTGGCCGCATGAATATGCGCTGTCGGAGAAACATCTGCGCCTGCACTGCACGCCGGTGATTAATCTGTTTCCGCTGGAGTCCGATCCGCTGCATCTGGACTCGTTACAGACCGAATACCTGCTGCGCCCGATGCGTGTCCAGGACGGTCATACCGAGATTTATTCCGTGGATTCGGTCACCTCCTCGCGCCACTCCGGTCACCAGACGTATGTGCCGTTCACCAGCTTCCGTCACAAGGGAGGAATGCTGCGCCATGATGCGCCGGAATATTATTACCATACGCGGGTAAAGTCCGGTCCTTCAGGGCTGCACGACACCTGGCTGACGCTCGGCGGCGAGGCGTTTGATAACCACACCGTACCGGAGAATGAAAAACTGTCGCTCAGCCTGACCGGCACCAACGGCCAGCTGCCGCGCCGGGCGCTGCAGAGTACGCTGCTGGACACGGTGGTGAAATCCACCACCGCGCGCATTCAGGTGCGTAACCTCTGCGCCCCGACGCTGCCGTGCTACCCGCCGGACCGCGATCGTTTTCACTGGCGGGTGCTGAGCCATCTCGGCAGCAGTTTCCTGTGGATGATGGATAACGCCGACGTGCTGCGCGGCGCGCTGGCCCTCTATGACTGGACCGATAACGAGATGAACCGCCGCCGCCTGGAAGCGATTGTCGATGTCAGGCATAGCGAGGTGGAACGTTTTGCGCAGGGCCATTTTCTGCGCGGCGTGCAGATTGAGGTGACCCTCGACAGCAGCGGCTTCGCCGGGCACGGCGATATCTGCCTGTTCGGCGAGATGCTGAACCGCTTCTTCGCGCTGTATACCGATATTCACCTGTTCAACCATCTGATTCTGATACTACAACCTGGGGGAGAGCGCCTCGAATGGCAGGAGAACCACAACCGCCGCATTCCCGGCTAAGCCCCCGGCTTGAGCGGGAAATCTATCGCATCAACTTCTACCGCTTCTGCCAGTTACTGGAAAAGCGTCGTCCGGGCGCATCGCCGTTGGGCAGCACCCTGAATCCGGCGGACGATCCGGTACGGTTTCGCCCGCATCCGGGAATGGGCTTCCCGGTCAGCGAGCTGAAAGCGGTGGAATATGATGAAGACCATCCGGATGCGCCGCCGACGGTGCGCACGACGTTTATGGGGCTCTACGGCGTCGACTCGCCGCTGCCCACCGCGTGGCTCGACGAGATCGCCCAGCAGCGGGAAGGGCACGAAGCGCAGGAGGCGTTTCTCGATATCTTTAACCACCGCATTCTGACGCAGTTTTACCGCATCTGGCGAAAATATTCCTACCCGGCGACGTTTGAAGCGGGGGGCAGGGACAGCACCTCGCAGAGCCTGCTGGGCCTTATCGGTCTGGGAATGCCGGGTACCGATAAGCATATCGCCACCCCGATATCGCGTTTTCTGGCGCTGCTCGGCATCATGCGCCTGCCTGCGCGTACCGAAGAGGGGATTCAGGCGCTGGTACGTCTGCTGGCTCCCCGCACGCGGACCACCGTCACGCCGCACTGCCCGCGCACGTTTTTCATCAACAATCCACTGGGTTTTTACGGCAATGACGATTTTCTGCTCGATGGCTATAACGTGCTGGGCGACGAAACGACAGAGGTCAGCAGCCAGCTATTGATTGCGCTGTACACGGACGATATCGCCGAGGCGCAGGGGTGGTTACCGGAAGGGCAGATATATCAGGACTTTCTGGTCCTGCTGCGGGTCTATCTCGGCTGGCGCTATAAAGCGCGTATACAGCTGACCGTTCCTGCCCGGTTACTGCCTGCGCCGGTGCTGGGCGAAACCCCCTTTATGCTCGGCATGACCGGGATACTGGGCGTGGAGGGAGAGGAGAGCCCGCCCGATATCCCCGCCACCTTTACTATTGAGCCTGGCGGCTATTGCGGAATGCCGTCTGCAACTTTACAACAAGGAAACCAGCGTGTTGCATACCACTTTGATTAAACGATGGAGTTTACTTCTTATGCCTTTACTGCTGACAGGCTGTGGCCTGACGCAGAAAATTAGCGACAGCACCTCATCGGCGGTGAAATCGGTATTTTATAAGCAGGTAAACGTCCTGCATCTGGACGTTACCGCCCGGGCGGAACTGAACACCGATGAGCGGGAGAACACCTCGCTCTCCCAGCCGGTGATGGTGTGGGTCTACCAGCTCAGTGACCGCAAGGCGTTCGATAAACGGGTCTATCAGCAGTTGGTCACGGAAAGCGAGGAGGCCGCCGGAGACGAACGGCTTGCCAGCCGTAGCCTGGTGGTAAAACCCGGCGCTGACGTCAGCCTGGATATGCCGATGGACGAGAAGGCGCAGTTTATCGCGGTGGTGGGGTTATTCCGGGCGCCGGATATGGTGAAGAATGACTGGAAGCTGGTGCTGAGGCGCGACGATCTCGATCCCGACAAACCGCGCATTATTGAAGCCAGCCATAACCGCCTGACGCTGAAACCCCTCAAGGATGACTGAGATGCCCACACGCCATAATGCCCCCTCGCTGTATGAAATGCTGTACGGCAACTTTACCGGCGGACTCGACCTGCATCAGGTCAGTGAGGAAAACCAGGTTATTCTGTCGGTGCTGGATAATATGCAGCGCGTCCTCAACTGTCGCGCCGGGACGCTGGCGCACCTGCCCGATTACGGCCTGCCGGATATGACTAAAATCCTCCAGGGGATGCCGGGTACGGCTCATGAGCTGATGGGCATCCTGTCGGCCGTATTGCTTAAATATGAACCGCGGCTGAAGAAAATTGACGTGGTTCTGCTCGAGCAGGCTATTCCCGGCGAGCTGCGTTACGCCATTGACGCGGAGCTGAAAGGCGTAGGCCTGGTGCGCTACGGCACCGAATTTATGCCCGAGGGCAGGGTGCTTATCCGCCACCTCAAACAGCAGCAGTACCTGGAAGTCCGCTCCTCTATCTAGTTTTTATTCTGGCTGAAACCATCATGACGACCCCTTCTGAATGTTGCCTGAAAACCGGCGGCGACCCGCGTACGCTTGCGGATTACGCGCGCCTTCGCGATGAAATGAACAAACTGACCCATCCGGCGCGCCCGGATGTCAACTGGCGGCTCGCGGAAAAACTCTGCCTGTCGCTGTTTGAGCACAACGGCGTGGAGCTACAGATTGCCGCCTGGTATACGCTTGTCCGCATGCATCTGGCGGGGCTATACGGCATGAATGAAGGGCTGGCGATACTGGTCGCGCTGGTCTCCCGGCAGTGGGGCAATATGTGGCCGCAGCCGACGACTGCGCGAATCAAAATACTCAGTTCGCTCAGTCAACGGCTGCAGCAGGCGATGCGCACGCTGTCGCTGACCTATATCGACCTGAGCCAGCTTTACCAGGCAGAAGCGCATCTGACGGCGCTGGATGACGTACTGCAGCGTCTGGAACTCAAACATGCCGGCCAGCTTGATGCCCTGTCTATCCTGCTGCACAACGCGGCGGTGCGGCTGGAGAGCAGCGAAAATAAAGAGGAGACCGCGCCGCAAGCGGCCGCGCCTGATCCTGCCCCTTCCAGCCTCCCTGAACCGACCGCGCAGGTGAAATGGGTCTATGTCGCCGAACCGGCATCGCGGCCGAATGCTGACGTTGTGACGGCATTCCCGGCGCCCGCGATGCCCTGGAAGCCGTTTGTCGCCGGGATGCTGACTATGCTGGCGCTGGCCGGGGCCGCGGCGGGAGGATGGCGGGCAACGCACCCGTCCGATTCGGGGCAGATGCGGTTTCCCGCCCGGTTCTCTCCATTACCCACGGTGCTTTCCGCAGAGCAGTTACAGACGCTTCGACAACAATCCCCCTCGGCGGAGCCGGGGATAAAACAGACTCAGCAGCAGCTGGCGCAGCTTTTACAGCTAAAACCGGACTGGGCTTTGAGTTATGGTACTCATCTGGCGCAGCAGGCGCTGACGCTATGGCCAGAACAGGCGAAACCGCTGGCGCAACAATGGCAACAGCAGGTCAGCGCCGCCGCGCTTCCCGTGGAGAATCTCAGCGGCTGGCACCAGGGAATGACGCAGCTACAGCAGTTGACGAACCGGCTTAACGCGCTGGATGAACAGAAGGGGCGGTATATCACGGTGAGTGAGCTGAAGTCAGCGGTGTTTGCCATAACGCAGTCGTTCAGCCGTACCGTTCCGGCGGAAGAGCAGCTGCGGCAACTCTCCGCACAGCCGCGCAATCAGCCAGGGTCTGCGGCGCAGCAGAACCAGACGGAGCAGCATCTGCAACAACTGATTGCCCGCTATGCTGCGCTGAAACAAAAAACGGCGGAATAACCCTGCAATAGCCACCCGCACGGGTTATCAGCTTGACGCATGACTTTCGCTATCGGAACGGCCGGTCGCTGGCCTGATGCGACAACCCTGCCACACCCGGCACCGGCGCGCCTGTCGCGCCGGTGCCTCCTTTCAGCGTTTAATCTCCCCAGACAGGGCTATCTAATAACGTCGTATTTCACTGGCTTCCCAGCTATACGCGTCCCTGGCGATTAACGTGTCGCCAAGCTCCTGATAATCGAAATGATAAAACTCAGCGCGGGCGCCATAACCGGAGTAGTCGACTGCCGCAAGGCCAACAAACGCTCCGGTAAAGAATCCGCCATAGCTTTGCAGGACATAATCATCCGAAAGGATCGCAGCATCTAGCTTCACAGGGATTTCAGTGTACTCAACCCCATCAAAGCTATATTCATAGCTATACGTTTCCTTCCTGACTTTCGTCCGGAACCAGACATATTCAACGTGCTCCGGGACCTTGATGGCTTCATCTTTTAAATATGATGTATACCGTCCTCGATTATTCTCACCTATTTCAATGACCTTACCGTTAATTTCATTCCAGGTAATGAACACAAAACTCCAGTGACGATCGTTATAGTAATTCGTTAATCCGGCCATTTGCTGGTAGTTAAATGGATTAAATTTAACTTTAACTTTCGCATCAAAATAAAAGGCTTGCCAGCGTCGGGCAATCAGCGACAGGTCATGGGTATTCGCTAAAGATCCCTGGCCAATTAACGTTAACTTGCCATCGCCGGTGGTACCCATTTTTTCTGTAAACGGCACCCGCAGGGTGTTCCAGTTACCATCGAGTGTCGCCGTTGTAAATTCATCATGCTGGCTACGATCTGCCGGACTTTCGGTATCAATGGCATCTTTCGGGCCTTCGACAAACGTCTTTCCGCCGTGACCGCCTTCAATACGCGGCCAGCCGCCTTCATCCCAGTACACCTTCTGGATAGCCGTTTCTCTGCCCAGCGTTGACCAGCCGCGAGGATCGTAGACTGACTCACCCGGGCGATTCCACGGACGCGCGCAGAGTGAGGCGTAGTACCATTCGCCGCCGGGGGTGGAAACCAACGCGCCGTGCCCTTGCTTTTGGATGTAGCTGTCTGGCGTATCGACGTTGGTTAAGAAGACCTCACCTGGCTCCGTTTCAAAGCTGTTGGCGTCTAAGGTTTTAGAACGCGCAACCACTTCCTGGTGCGTAAATACGGTGCCCCCCTGGGCGGCAAAAAGATAATAATATCCGTTCAGTTTATAGAGATGCGGCCCTTCAACGAGCCCAACGGCGGTCCCCCGATAAAGGGTACGCGCGGTCTCTGGCATTAATTTCAGGGTTTTTGTATCCAGTTCAGTTAACGTGATGCCGTCAAAAGGATGGTGATATTCGCGATGGTCCCAGGTTTGCTGCACGATATATTTCCGGCCATCATCGTCGTGGAAGAGAGAAGCATCAAAACCTACGCCGTTAAGCTTAATGGGATCTGACCACGGGCCGCGGATATCGGCTGCGGTGGTCAGATAGTTTGTCATGTCTTTAAAGGCGCCTTCGGTGACTTTGACGTCGGTATACACTAGCCAGAATTGACCGTCGGCATAAGAGAGCGCCGGCGCCCAAATGCCGCCTGATGAAGGATTGCCTTTCATATCCAGCAGGGTGGTGGTTGACAGGGGCGAAGGGAGAAGATTCCAGTGCTCCAGGTCTTTTGACTCATGTAAACGAACGCCAGGGAACCACTCAAACGTAGAGTTGGCGATATAGTAGGTGTCCTCGACACGGATAATACTGGGGTCGGCATTAAACCCACGTAAAATAGGGTTTTGAATAAGTGACATATCATTACACCTTTTTATTTAAATGTTCCAAATGCATTTAATTTATATTTTTAACTACACGCGGACTTCATCAAGCTGACGGTTGATATCGGTCACGTTTTTGTCAGAGATGGGATAAACCTGCATGATGATCATCGATACGATGGCTAACGCGATAGGGATCCACACCGCGGTCATAATGATCCCGTCGATAGCGCTGGCGCTTTGCTGGGCGCCGGTTTCATTAAAGCCATAAACGGCCAGTAACCACAGGGGAATCGCGCCGCCGATGGTAAAGCCGATTTTGAAAAAGAGGCCCATAATCGCATTAATAATCGCCGCATTTCGCTTGCCGGATTTTAATTCGCCATACGCAATCACTTCAGGAACCAGCGCCCACATAAAGCCGGTCGCGGACGTTAAGCCCCATTGTTTAATGAAGGTGGCGATGTAAGCAAGCCAAAGCGCATCGTGCATGCCCTCGCGTGACCAGACGTAAGTCAGTAGCTCGCCGACAATAAACATGGCCAGAAAAATATGGAAGAAGCCTTTTTTACCAAAAATTTTCTTGAGTTTGGGCCAAAAAATAGGGAATGCGATGCCCGGTATGGAGGCGACAAGGCCTACGGCGCCCATCCATTCTGAATGACCGACAACGTACTGATTGAAAAAGCCGTTAACCGTGTTCATGAAAAACATGAACGTGAAGGCCAGCATGAAAAACAGCCCGAGAATAACCAGCGGACGGTTATGTTTGAGTTCAAGGAACAGATCGGTCGTTTTGACGTTGGCGGTCTGTTCTGCCGTCGCGACAACGCGTTCTTTCGTAAATTTATAGCAGATGAAAAGCGCCACCGCGCCGATGAGCATATACACGGAGTAGACCCCGAACCAGGCGTAGTTGGCTGATGGATCGGTATAATTTCCCAGATTGAGCTCAATGCCGAAAAAACCGGTGTCCTTAAGGCTGCGATCTTTTGGTGAAGCCATCTGTACAAACATCGGGAACAGGGTATAAACAAGAAGATTGGCGCTATTGGCCAGCATCATTCGGGTACTGGTGAGTTTATCAATTGATTCCGGATCCCGGGTCAGGGACGCATTAAGCGAACCGTAAGGAATATTCACTACGGAATAAACTAAATCCAGAGCCAAATAAACGATGAAGGCAAAAGGTACCGAACCTCTGACCCCAGGAATGGGAGCAAAAAGTAAAGCGGAAAGGATCACCAGCGGTACGCCGGCTCTTAACAGCCAGGGGCGGTATTTACCTGCTTTTGACGTTCTTTTGTCAACATACGTGCCGACCATCGGATCCCAAAAGACATTGATGATTCGGACAAAAAGAAATATAAACCCTGCCGTTGCCGTGCTGATGGTATTAACCGTCAGCATGTGAAGAGCCAGAAAGCCGCCTATTGTGCCAAAAACAAGGTTTTGAGCGAAGTCGCCCATACCATAACCAATACGTTCTCCACGCGTTAATTTATGATATTCATCATGGCGGCTTTGCATTATGTTTTTACTCATTCTGAGCAGACTCCGGTGTGTTGTGTGGATGTGTAACAATTTCTGACATAAATGATCTCGAAGAATCTATTACGTTTTTAAATTAATTTATTATGTTTTTTTACTTCTGTGATCATCGAAGCAAAGCCTCTTCCAGACCCTCCATTTCACTTGTTGATTAACGCTTTACAAGCTATACCCCGGTAGATTTAAAACGCCGCAAAACCGGCATTTTGTTTTATTGTTTTTTTTACTCTGGCCACTCCAGGAAATGTACTCTACAGGGTTATCCGCGCGCTGAGTAAATGGCGATAATATCTGCGGGTGGGCTCACGTTTGGGTGTTTTCTTAATAGCGAAGCGAAATAACGTAATATATTCTGATTGCCCAGAATGGGATTGTTATTATCCGAATAAAGCTAACCTATATTGAGATAATTATGACAATGATAAAAAACTTCCATTACCGATGGCGGTCGTGGCCACGCTGTGCCCAATTTTCGTATTCGCGCGAGAATTTACTCAAGAACAGATCGACGCCGTGCTGATAAAAAAGTGGATGTTATTACCAACCCGCAGACCACCGCGGCCACGCCGGATATGGCGATCCCCTTCGGTCTGAAGGCCCGCTACGGCGCGCAGTTCCAGACCGGCGATCGGCCGTTTAGGCAACGAAGGCAACGGCGGCGAATTCCAGGTAACCAAAGCCTTCAACAGCTGTAAAGGGGCTATCTGGGATATCAACGTCATGTTTGCCCACCGGAGCGATGAAGTTAACCTGAATAAAGCCTACGTCGGCGTCACCAACGTGCTGGAGTCTAACCCCAACGCCAAATCGGAGCCGGCCGTGACTTCCATCAGCGTCCGCAACAGGGGATCAACAACGACTTCCGGATGGGGTGAGGCATGGTTCCAGAAGCCGACGGACTCAACAACGAAGAGGCTGGCGTGCGCCAGCCTCTTCGCGCGTTCAGCTATCTCAATGCACCGTCAGGCGCAGGGCCAGGTCCTGCGGGTAGGGATCAAAGTAGTTCTGCGCCTGCAGATAGCGATCCGGGTATTCGGCCAGATAGTGCTTAAGCAGCGTTAACGGCGCAAGGATAGGCAGCAGCCCGGAGCGATAGTTAAGGATCACCTCCCGCAGCTCGCCGCGCTGGCGGCTGTTTAGCTGGTTACGAAAGTAGCCCTGAATATGCATCAGCACGTTGGTGTGGTTTTTACGCGAGGCGGGCTGTTTCAGGATCGTCATCAGTTTTTCGCGGTAGATCGCAAAGAAAGCCTCCAGATCCTGCCATTCGTGGAGCGAGGCAACGAACGGGCCAATCTCGCGGTATCCCGCCTGATGGTGGGCCAGCAGCTGCAGTTTATAGCGGCTATGGAAATCCAGCAGCGCGCGGCGCGTCAGGCCATTTTTGTGCAGACAGTTAAGCTCGTGCAGGGCGAAGACCCGTTCGACAAAATTCTCACGCAGCACCGGATCGTGCAGGCGGCCATCTTCTTCCACCGGCAGCCACGGATATTTCTCCATCAGCGCGGCGGTAAACAACCCTGTGCCTTCTTTTCGCCCGCGATTGCCCTTTTCATCGTACAGCCGCACGCGCTCCATGCCGCAGCTGGGCGATTTGGCGCAGACGATAAATCCCGATAGTTCGCCCAGGGTCGAGAGGTGGGCGCTGGCGAAATCGGCCATCTTCTCCGTCACGTCGTCGTGCGGTGCATGCGTGAAGCGCATGCGGATTTCCCCTTCGGTCGTTTGCACCAGCCGCAGCGCCGGGCGCGGGACGGGGAGGCCGATAGCCATCTCCGGGCAGACGGGTTTAAACGCCACCCACTGCGCCAGCTCGTCCATCACAAAGCCCATGCGCTTATGCCCGCCGTCGAATCGTACGGCAGAACCGGTCAAACATCCGCTGATCCCAATGACAGGTTGTGTGTTCATGGCGTAGTCCTCTTTTATTGTGCGGTTCGGGTGAAGAAAAGGGTCACGGTGGCGACGGTAATGCCGAATTTCTTCATCTCGGTTTTGTTGAACAGGTGCGCGTCGTCCTGCAGGAACATCCAGTCGTCGAAGTGCAGTAGCCAGGTGCTACCGCTGGCCGTCACGTTCATGCTGTAGCGCCAGTGAAAAGCGTTGCCCGCCGCCTGGCCGGTCGCCACGCCGGCAATGTCGCCCGCGGTGCCTTCATAACGGTGGTCGCCGGTGCGGCGAATGCGCCATACCCGCTGCTGCTTTTCGCCATCATCGTAGATAAAGCGTTCGTGGAGCGTCAGCGTGTCGCCAACAACGTCGCCGTCAATGGCGACATGGAAGCGGCGCAGCTGTTTGCCGTTGCGATCCTGAACCATCCCCCAGGCTTCCGTTTTGCCCTGAAAGTAGTGGAAAATGTCCAGCGCCGGCTGCTGCTGCCGGTAGTCGGCCACTTCGGCGCTGCAGCCCGCCAGCGCCAGCATCAGCAGCGCGAGGCCAAGGGTCAGAATGCGTTTCATGATGTTCGCTCCGCGGTAAGCTGCACAACGCTGATGGTGCGGGCGTTAAACCCGGCTTCGCAGTAACCGAAGTAGTAGAGCCACATGCGGCGGAAGCGATCGTCAAAGCCGAGTTTCTCAATATCCTGCCAGGCGTGGATAAATCGCTGCCGCCAGTGGGCCAGGGTGCGGGCGTAGTCCGGCCCCATATCGAACAGATCGCGCACCACAAAATCGGTGTGCCGCGTCATCAGCTCGTTCATCGCCGTGATGCTGGGCAAAAATCCGCCGGGGAAGATGTAGCGCTGAATAAAATCCACGTTTTTGCTGTAGCCGCGATAGCGCTGATCCTGGATGGTAATTGCCTGGATCGCCATTCTGCCGCCCGGGCGCAGTCGCGCCTGGCAGGTGCGAAAGAAAGCCGGCAGATAGCGTTGCCCCACGGCTTCAATCATCTCCACCGACAGCAGCTTGTCGTACTGGCCGGTCAGATCGCGGTAATCGCAGAGCAGTACCTCGACGCGATCCTGCAGCCCGGCGCGGGCAATTCGCGCGTTGGCCCACTGGAACTGTTCCTGCGACAGGGTGGTGGTGGTGACCCGGCAGCCGTAGTGGCGGGCGGCGTATTCGGCCATCGCCCCCCAGCCGGTGCCAATCTCCAGGAGATGATCGCCGGGCGTAAGCGCCAGACGCTCGCAAAGGCGCGCCATTTTGGCCCGCTGGGCCTGGGTGAGATCCTGGCCGTCGTCGGTAAACAGCGCGCTGGAGTAAAGCAGCTCGTCGTCAAGGAAGTGGGCGTAAAAGTCGTTGCCCAGATCGTAATGGGCGGCGATATTCGCCTTCGCCTGCGCGCGCGAGTTGCGGCGCGTCCAGTGGCGCAGCCGCTCTACGGGCTTGCCCAGCAGCCGGAAGCCGCGCTCCAGCCGCCCCAGTACCTGGCCGTTACGCGCCAGGATCTGCAGCAGCGGCGTCAACTGCTGGCTCTCCCATTCGCCGTCCATCCAGGCCTCCGCGGCGGCGAGGCTGCCGCCGGTCAGTAAACGCCGGTAGACGCCCGAGGAGAGCACGTGCACCTCGGCGCGCAGCGCGGCGGCGGGGTCGCCAAAATGAAAGGTCTGCGCCCCTTCGCGTACGGTGAGCGCCCCTTCGCGAATGCCGCTCAACAGACGAAAGAGCAACCAGCGCGCGATACGCACGTTGCGCGGGATATCGGGTTCAAGCGCAAAGACAGGATCGGTCATGAGCGTTCACTCCTGCTGACAGGATGGTTGTACAGCGGCACGCGCTTGAGCCATAGCCGCAGCGCCTGCCAGTAGATCGCGAGGACGGTTTTCAGCGTCATCAGCGGAATGCGCAGCAGCAGCCCGCGCAGGCTGGCCCGCGTTAAAGGCGCGCGGCTCAGGGCCAGCGTGGCGTCGAAGACTTTCGCGGCCTGATGGTTCTCGATATGCATGTGCAGCGTTTTACCGGGACTGTTAAAGCGCCAGAGGTAGACCATATCCATCGGGTTAAACGGCGAGACGTGAAAGGCTTTCGCCAGCGGGCGCGCCCGTTGACCGTCTACCGCGTAGTAATGGCGCTCATTCCACGGCGTGTTGCGCACTTCGGCCAGCACCCAGCGCAGGGTACCGGCGCCGTCGTAGCAGTAGTAAAAGTTGACCGGGTTAAAATGAAAGCCCAGGTAGCGCAGTTGGGTCAGCAGCATGACGCGGCCATCCGGGCGCGCGCCGGTCAGGTTTTCCAGCCGGTTCAGAACCTGCGCTTTCAGCGGCGTGCCCAGCGGATAATCCGCATCGTAAAAAGAGGCGGCAGCAAAGCGATTGCGGCGGATACCCGCTTCGCCGAGCCGATCCAGCTCATCCAGATCGAGCCAGGCCATAAAGATGCGATAGCGAAAGTGGTGCGCTTTCGGCTGAAGACGGCGGTGGCGTAATACGCCCTGATAGAGGCAGCTGTTCATGTCAGAGGTTCTCCGCCGCGATGATGCCGTTGACCACATCGAGGGCGCTGCGCACGCCATCTTCATGAAAACCGTTGTACCAGTACGCGCCGCAGAACCAGCTTCGCTGGCGGCCGTTAATCTCCTCGCGCCGCATCTGGGCGGACCAGCTTTGGGGATTAAATAGCGGGTGTTCATAGACCATACGCTTCCAGACGAAGCGCGGGTCCACCGGCGTTGGCGGATTGAGGGTGACGCAGAACAGCGGGGCGTCGGCAGGCAGGCCCTGGAGAATATTCATGTTATAGGTGACGCAGGTGCTGGCCTGATCCTGTTCGCTCAGGCGATAGTTCCAGCTGGCCCAGGCGCGCTTGCGCACCGGCAGCCAGCGGGGATCGCTGTGCAGGACCACCTCGTTTCGCTGCCAGCCGATATCCCCCAGTATTTCGCGTTCGGCGAGCGTCGGGTCCGCCAGCATGGCCAGCGCTTCGGCAGAGTGGCAGGCGAAGATCGCCTGATCGAAGTGCTGCTCCCCCGATGCCAGCTGGAGCGTGACGCCATCCTGATGACGGATCACGTTCTGCACCGGCGCATTGAGGCGCAGGCGCAGGCGATCGCCGGACCGGGCAAGCAGGGCGCGCACGTATTCGCGCGAGCCGCCGGGCACCACGTACCACTGCGGGCGCTGGCGGATATCCAGCAGGCCGTGATTATCAAAGAAGCGCAAGAACAGCGCCAGCGGGAAGCGGCGCATCTCCTGCAGCGACGAAGACCAGATAGCGGCCCCCATCGGCAGGATATAGTGGCGTGCGAAAAAGGGGCTAAAACGGTGCCGCTCAAGGAAGGTCTGCAGCGTGGCGCCCGGGTCGAACGCCCCCGCCAGCGCCTGCTTCGCCAGGCGATTAAAGCGGACGATCTCCGTCAGCAACCCCCAGAAGGCCGGCTTTAGCAGATTGCGCCGCTGGGCGAAAAGCGAGCTCAGGCTGTGGCCGTTATACTCCAGCCCGCTTTGCGGATTGTGGACCGAAAAGCTCATCTGCGTTTTTTGACCGCTCAGCCCCAGCTCGTTAAGCAGGCCCATAAAGCGCGGATAGGTGCGATCGTTATACACGATGAATCCGGTATCGATGGCCCAGGTACCCTGCGGCGTGGCGATATCCACCGTGGCGGTATGCCCCCCCGGCGTGGACGCCGCTTCGAACAGGGTCACTTCGTGTCGCCCGGCAAGGCGCCAGGCACAGGTCAGCCCGGCAATGCCGCTGCCAATAATCGCGATTTTCATGGGCGCACCATCCTGCGCAATAGCCTGCGCTGAAGTCCTTCAGGAAGCCCGGCCAGCAGACGCAGAAGCAGGCAAAAGCCCGTCGGGAAGGCGATACGATCGTGCCCTTTCGCCAGACCGCGGCGAATCGCTTTAACCGCCTGCTCCACGCTCACCTGGCCGGGCATAGAAAAATCGTTTTTACGCGTCAGCGGAGTGTCAACAAACCCCGGCGAAACGACCGTGACGGCGATCCCTCTTGGCTCCCAGTCCAGGCGCAGACTGTTGGCAAACCAGGTCAGCGCCGCTTTCGAGGCGCCATAGGCTTCGGCCCGAGGAAAGGGTAGCCAGTGCGCCATTGAGCTCACCAGCACCACGCGATTCCCGGCTGACAGCTGCGACTGAAGCGCCGCCAGGCAGTTCACCGGCCCGAGAAAATTAGTGGTGATGACCCTTTCAACCAGCCCGGCATCCACCGTTCCGTGTTCGAGATATTCGCAGGTCCCGGCGCAGAGAATGATCAGATCGGCGCGGCAGTCAGCGAGCGTCTGGCGACAGGCATCCCTGTCCGTCATATCGAAAGAGCGGACGCTGATGTGGGGACTGTGCTGCTGTAGCGCCGACAGACGCGACGGATCGCGGCCGCAGGCGATAACCCGGTGGCCGTCCGCAGCGAAGGACCTGGCGAGCCCGGCGCCAATGCCGGAGCTGGCGCCGGTGATGAGCACCGTCATCATGACCGCACCCTCCGTTTAGCGCCGCGCACCGCCCAGCCCATCAGGGGAAGGTGTTCGTACAGCATCTCCCCGGCGTCGTAGTAGTCACGCTGGTGAATAATTCGTTCGTCTTCAACGGTGACCACCGAGCAGCCCGCAAGCTGTAGCACCTTTCCCCCGGCAAGTCTCGGATGCGACCAGTGCATGGTCCAGGCAACGGCAAAACGTTGACCTTCGCAGAGCGGGGCATCGAGGGTGAAACGGCAATGATCGACGTTGGCCAGCAGGTGCGAAAGATAACTCTGGATCGCGGACAGCCCCCGGTGTTGGCCAAAAGGATCGATCAGCAGCGCATTCGTGTGGTACAGCGCGGCCAGCGCCGAAGGCGGCTGGGTATCCAGCGTGGCGTAGTACGTACTAAAACGGCTAATGACGGATGGCGAGGGACTCATAGGTCACTTCCTGAGTAAACAATATGGCATAGTTAAAACTTACACAATTAATATTATTTGTCCAAGTTTTGACTAAAATATTTTTTATTTTCATTGATTATCAGTTGGTTAATAACATGTCTTTGAAGCATGATTTTGTGGGTGTTGGAGAGAAAAGAAGAGTCTGCGGGCTTGTGCGAAAAAAGAAGAGGGGCAATTCTGAGGGACCTGCTCGTTGCGCCACGGAGCGGTGGCGCACGCAGTTAGAGCGCAACAATCTCCAGAGAGACAACCTGTTGCTGCCAGCGTTCAACCTGTTTCTGCCGGGCTGCAGAGAGTTTACCGGTCGTCACCAGCAGCCATTTGCGATCCGGCAGGATCTCCGGCGCCAGGGTCGCGGGGGGCGAGGGAAGGATGTCGATGCGGTGGCCCTGACCGGTGCGTTTGAGCGCTTCGAGCCAGATTTCGCAGGCGTCCGTCAGGTGCCAGCCGGTGATCAGATAGTTATCGCCGGGCGCCTTTTTGTCCCCTTCGAGGCAAAAAGAGGTGTAGGCGATAATGATGCCGTCGAGGATTTCGCGCAGCGTCATGATGGCCGGTACGTTGGCGGAAACCTGGCTACGCAGCGGGCGCAGCACTTCGGTGACCAGCTCGGGGCGGGGGGATTCACGACCGGCGTCGTAAATCAGCTGGCGCAGGGATTCGATTTTCCCCTCTTTAAGCCGCTGGAGCATGTTCTCCTGCAAGGTGATCCAGTTATTCGTCCGCCGTGCGCCAGGGCGCGCCAGCAGGGGCTTTACCTGGCTGACAGGTACCCCTTTTTTTACCCAGTCGAGGATTTTAAGCGCCTGCTGGATATCGTCATCGTTATACAGGCGATGGCCGCCATCGGTACGCTGTGGTTTAAGCAGGCCGTAGCGACGCTGCCAGGCGCGGAGCGTCGTCGCGTTTATGCCGCAAAGCTGCGCAAATTCTCCGATGGAGTAGGTCATAAGGTACACCTGATAATCAACAATACTCTCAATAATATACTACGAATAGCTGCGGGTTGAGTGCATTCCACGCGTTTGCAAACCGTTAGCCTCGCCGGAACTTAGTGAAAAGAAAAAGGAGAGAACAAATAAATCGCCACCATCCCTGAGAGGCTGACGATCGTGCTGATGATGAATCGGGTTCTGAACGGCTGCTTTTGCGTTTTGTGGCGGAACAGCTGTTGGCCGGCTATCGCGCCAGCCCAGCCGCCCAGCACCCCGAACGCCAGCAATGTGGCTTCCGGTACTCTGCGCCAGGCCCTGCGCGCCGCCATTTTATCCACGCCGTAGATCGCCAGGGTCAGCGCGTTGACCAGCAGGAGCCAGGTAGCAAAGGGCCAGGCGGTAAAAATGCTGCCGACCGCTGCGAAAATCAGGAGCAAATAACAACATCGATTGAGATTTATCATATGAGCCGCGGTTATTTTTAGCGTGTATCGAAGCCGCATTATACGCATTACCCGCGGCGAGAAAAATCCGCTGCCCGCTTCGGATGGCGTGAGCTTATTGCGTCATTTGCCGGCTGGTGTACAACGTCATCCCGACCGCGGCAAGAAGCAGTATGCCGCTTAAGCCAAACGCGCTTTGCCACCCCAGGCGGTCAAATACCAAACCGCCCGTCGTCGAACCCAGCGCGATCGACAGCTGAATAACGGCAACCATCAGACCGCCTCCCGCTTCGGCGTCGTCGGGCAGCGTCCGCGCGATCCATGTCCACCAGCCGGTTGGCGCCGCGGTCGCCAGCATCCCCCACAGGCTTAACAGCACGGCAACGGTCCAGGCGTGGTGTCCTACCAGAAGCAACGTGCCGGCGATGAGGGCCATCAATAAAGGGATGGTCATTAAGGTCTGATAAAACCGGGCGTTGAGGAGTGTTGAAACGCCCAGGGTGCCGATAAAACCCGCGACGCCGATAGCGAGCAAAATCAGGGACAGGCCAGAGGCGCTGACGCCGGTCACCGCTTCCAGAAACGGCCGCACGTAGGTAAATAAGGCAAACTGCCCCATAAAGAAGAGTCCGCAGGCCAGCAGACCGATCGCGACGATGGAATGTCTGAGCAGGCGAAGCACGGAGCCGCGCGGCCGGCTCGCTTTATCGCTTTCCATCGCAGGCAGGCTGAAGCATTGCCAGATGAACGCGACTATCGCCAGCGGCACGAGGCAGAAAAAGGCGCCGCGCCAGCCGACGGTGGCCCCCAGATAGCTGCCAAGCGGCGCGGCCACGACGGTCGCCAGCGCGTTGCCGCCGTTGAAAATCGCCAGCGCGCGGGGAACCTGGTGCGCGGGGACCAGCCTGATGGCGGTGGCCGCCGACATCGACCAGAATCCCCCGATAACGATGCCAATCAGGGCTCTTCCCGCCATATAGATCGCATAGCTGTGGGCCAGCGCGACAATCATTCCCGAGACCGCCATCAGAACCGTCAGCCCCAGCAGAAGGTGTTTACGATTCAGACTTCCGGCAAGGTTAGAGATAGTCAGGCTGGTCAGCACCGCCAGGGCGCCGGAAATCGCAATGCCCTGGCCTGCCAGCCCCTCGGTGATGTTTAGCTCTCCGGCGATCGGCGTCAGCAGGCTGACCGGCAGAAATTCGGAAGCGATGAGGACAAAAACGCACAGCGTCATGGCAAAGACGCCGCCCCAATGGGCGTGCGGTTGAGGGTGTGGTGTACGACGACTCAGTGTGGACATGATAGGGGTATCTCTTTATTTTTCCAGCCAGATTCGGGTGCGGCTGGAGCGGACGCTATTCATTGAATAACGACTAAAGCGTGGGTAAACGTCATGCGCGGGCGAGGGCAAGCCGCCCGCGACGATCGGGCGGCTTCCGGCCGTTATCTCAGGTTGGTTTTGAAAAACTGTTCAAATCTGGCAAACGGGATTTTACCGGCCGCATTGTCATAGAGATCGACATGGTTCGCGCCGGGGACGATCACCAGCTCTTTCTCTTTGCTGCCGATGGCCTTAAAGGCGTCTTCGGCAAAATAGCGTGAGTGGGCTTTTTCTCCGGTCACGATCAGCGTCGGGATAGTGACTTCACTGGCATAGCTCAGCAGCGGCATATTCATAAACGACAGCGGCATGGTTGCATTCCACGCGCCGGTTGAGTTCACGGAGCGGGCGTGGAAACCGCGCGGCATCCGGTAATAGTCAAAAAACTCTTTCAAAACCGGGTTCGGGTTGGCCGGCAAGGTTTCCGGCAGAATACGATCGCCTGCGCTGACGTGACCTTTCTGATCGACATAAATATCATGCCCGCCCGGCGCGAAGGTGCCGCTTTCCGCATCCTTCCAGCGCTGCGCGTTCAGATACTGCAAGACGGCGCGGCGATCGGCGGTGGTATAGCGGTCTTTACCGTCGCCAACGCCGTGGCCCATCGCGCGGCTCATGTCGTACATGACGCTGGTGGCCACCGCTTTCACCCGGGTATCCATCGCGGCGTCGTTCAGCGCCATGCCGCCCCAGCCGCAGATGCCGAGCAGGCCAATTCGGTTACGGTCCACCTCGTTTTGCAATCCTAAGAAATCCACCGCCGCGCTGAAATCCTCGGTGTTGATATCCGGAGAGGCGACGTTACGCGGATGGCCGCCGCTTTCCCCCGTATAAGAAGGATCGAAGGCGAGGGTGACAAAACCCTGTTCCGCCAGGGTCTGCGCATACAGACCGCTGGACTGCTCTTTCACCGCGCCGAAGGGGCCGCTGACTGCAATCGCCGCCAGCTTGCGCTCGCCGCGATCTTTCGGAATGTAGAGATCGCCGACCAGGGTGATCCCATAGCGGTTCTGGAAGGTCACCTTACGGTGAGTGACTTTCGCGCTTTCTGCGAAGGTTTTGTCCCATTTTTCGACCAGTGAAACGGGCGCGTTTGGATTGGTTGTCCCGGCATAGCTCATGGTGGTGACTCCACTTAGTGACGCGCATAGCAGCATGGCAGGCATGGCGGCCGTCAATTTTCTGGTAAACGCTTTCATTAATCATTCCCCTAAAACAGGTTCCAGATACAGGTTTCATACGGACAACGCTGTTGTGCTTTGTTGCAATGCGCTGATTATAGTTAGCAGTCAGAGTGCTGATTAGCGGGTGAAAAGTGCTAAGATTCATATCATATTGTTATAAATTACGGCGCAGGCGCGGGAGGAATCATGGCAAAACGGGAAAACTATAACGATCTGTACCTGTTTATGCTGGTGGTGCGGGAGGGCAGTTTTACCGCCGCGGCGCAGCGGCTTGGGTTGGCGCAATCCGGCGTCAGCCGTGCGGTACGTGAACTTGAAGAAAGGCTGGGGGTACAGCTTCTGGTGCGTACCACCCGTAAACTCTCGCTCACCCAGGCCGGCGAGCAGCTCTATCGAACCGTTGAATCCGGCTTTGATGCGTTAGATTCGGGGCTTTCCACTCTGGCGTATTATCGCAACACCCCCACCGGTACCGTCCGCATCAATGCCAGCCAGCACGCCATTGATAAAGTGCTTCTGCCAAAGCTTTCGGTGTTCAAACAACGCTATCCCGATATCCGGCTGGAACTCATCAGTGAAAGCCGGTTTGTCGATATTATCGCGGAGCGATTTGATGCCGGGGTGCGCCTGGGGCCGGAAGTCGGCGGCGGTATGGTCGCGGTGCGCATTTCACCCGATATGGAGATGGTCGTTGTTGGCACGCCCGAGCATTTTCGCCGCTACGGTTTTCCGCAAACGCCGGCGGACCTGGTGGTTCATCCCTGTATCGCGTATCAGTTTGGCGACGGGACTATTTATGCCTGGGAACTCAATCAGGACGGTAAAAAAATCACCCACCGGCCGCAGGGACAGTGGGCCTTTGCCGACAGCTACATGGAAGCGAAGGCCGCCCGGCTGGGGTTGGGGCTGGCCTATGTCCCGCAGGAACTGGTTGCCGATGACTTAGAGCGAGGCGCGCTTATCAGAGTCCTGCAGCGTTACAGCCAGCGGCTGGAAGGCTCTTTTCTCTATTATCCCCATCGTAATGTGTCGCCCGCGCTGCGGGCGGTGATAGACACGCTCAGAATCTGAGCAAGCAGGACCCAGAGTGGGGCGCGGATCGTTGACTGGGTTTAAGGCAGTAACCGCAAGCATTTATCAATCATTGTGGTTTTTCACGGGGATGAGTGCCTTAATCCCGTTTTTCCAATAAGCTTTCTAACCACTCGGTAAACACCCGCACTTTGCGTGAGAGATGGCGGTGCGGATACAGAAGTGACAATTTGCGATCGGGGGTAGGGTTGTCAGGTAAGACTTCCACTAACAGGCCGCGATCGAGATAAGGCTGTAAAAAAACGTTCATTCCCTGGACTAATCCCAGCCCTGCCAGGCCTGCCGATAAATAGGTTTCAGAGTTATCGATGACCAGCTTGCCGGGAAGCGTCATTTCAACAGTTCCTTCTGGCGTAGAAAACGTCCACGGCATAATTTGTCGGCTGCTGCTGTTAATCCAGTTGATGGCCTGATGCTGCTGTAGATCCTCCAGCGTTTGCGGCACACCGTGGCTGGCAATATAGGACGGGCTGGCGCAGGTCGTCATTTTAATATTGCCTAACTTACGGGCGATATAGTCCCCGTCGTCCAGTTCCCCCACCCGCAGTAAGCAATCAAGACCATCGCGCAGCATATCCCGGCGGAGGTCTGAGCTACTGAGGATGATTTCGACGCCAGGGTGCTGGCGATAAAAATCAGGCAGATGGGGGACGACCAATAACGTCGCAAAAGCGACGGGCATATCCACGTGAAGCTGGCCGTGTAATATGCTATCGCTCCCAAACGACTCCAGCAGCGCATCTGCCTGGGCCAGTAAAGGTTTACTCTGCCGATAAAACGCTTCGCCGTCAGGCGTCAGGTTGATGCGCCGCGTTGTTCGCTGCATCAAACGCGTGCCGCAGTGCTGCTCAAGCAGCTGCAATGCCTTAGTGACGGCAGGACGATGAATCTGCAGGTTCTCCGCTGCCTGAGTAAAGCTACCGGACTCGACAATTTCAATAAAAATGCGAATCGATTCAAAGAGGTTTATTTGCATAGCGGGCTTCTTTTGCCGGGATCGGGATATCACATTGTTACTGATTTTATAATAGTGATGCACTTTTTTGGCTATTTTTCTAAATAATATAACGTCCTACACTCCTTCCATCATGAAACTGAACCGCTCCATAGCGCTATTGTGAAGGATATTACTCCATGAAAAATAACCGAATCTGCCAGATCCTGAATATAGAAAAACCTGTTATTCAGGGGCCGTTATCGTGGTTGACCGATGCCCGTTTAGTCGCCGCTGTCAGCAATGCCGGCGGGCTTGGTGTGCTGGGGCCGAATGCCGGTTTAACCGCTGAGACCGCGGTGTCCACGCCGGAAGAAACCGCCGAAAAAATGCGTGAAGAGATCCGCAAAACCAAACGGCTGACCGAAAAACCTTTCGGCGTGAACCTGATCCCCGCGGCTGAAAACGATATCTGGACCCCGCCTATTTTGCAGGTGATAAAAGAAGAGGGTGTCAGGGCCGTGGTGTATACCGGCTACGGTGAAGGAGCGCTCATACCGGCGCTGTTCAACGAATTAAAAGAGGCGGGCATTGCTATCATCTATCGCGATATTAACCCGACGCCTGAAAATACCCGCCTTGCTGAAGAAGCGGGCGCCGATATCATCGTCGCGACCGGCTTTGATGAGGGAGGAACATTGCCGGGGACCGCGCTGGGAACCTTTTCTATCGTGCCGCTGATCGCCGATGCGGTGAAGCGTGTTCCGGTGATGGCCGCGGGCGGTATTACCGACAAGCGCACCGCCAGAGCGGCGCACGCGCTCGGCGCTGAAGGGATATTTGCCGGTTCGGTTTTTATCGCGACGGAAGAAAGCAGAGTGCCGCGGTCGGTCAAAAATAAAATTATTGCCGCCAGTGGCCTGGATTTGCTGCTTTTCCGCACGCTGCCCCATTACTATCGCTCTCTGCCGGGCAGACTGGCCGAAAAACTGGTGGCGATGGATAAAGCCGGCGCCAGCAACGAGGCGCTCGGTGAAGCAATGGGGGGGTTACGCGGCCTGCGCGTCGGCATGCTGGAAGGCAATGCCGATGAGGGCTATATCGCGCTCGGCACGGGTATCGGCAGCATCCGCAGCGTCAAAAGCGTAGCGGAAGTGGTCGACGCGTTAACCGTGAGTTAGTGCTCCCCAAGAGACGCAGGCCGTTCAGCTAAATCATCCGCTTGTTAGCGTGTCTGACTGAGAATAATACGGTCGAATATACGGTCGCCCAGCCAGACGCGCAGACAGATAAGCATTTTTGCAAACCTACCCGCGGCATAGCGCGTACGTGGGTTCTTACTGTTAATGGCGCTTGAAACGACATCCGCGATAACCTTCGGATCGCTGCCTGTCCCGTGCCCGTAAGTTTTTTTGATCGACGCGGCCACCATTTTCACCAGTTGGCCATAGGGGCCACTGTGTGAACGTTTGACGATGCTTTCGCTGGCAGCATCACCGAAGCCTGTCTCTATCACCCCCGGCTCGACGATCGTGACCTTAATCCCAAATCCGGCGACCTCCAGGCGCAGGCAGTCTGACCATCCTTCGAGCGCGTGTTTTGTGGCGTGGTACCAGGCACCAAGGATGCTGTACATCTTCCCTCCCATCGAGGAGATGTTGACAATATGCCCGCTACGTCTGGCCCGCATTGCAGGGAGCAGTAGCTGCGTCAGCCGTGCGGCACCAAAGAGGTTAACCTCAAATTGATAGCGTGCTTCATCAATACCGATCTCTTCTACGGGTCCATACAGGCCAAAGCCTGCATTATTGATCAGGACATCCACTCCCCCGGTTTGCGACAGAATGGCGTTTACACAGGAGACAATCTCCTCATCCCTGGCTATATCCATCCGTAACGGCTGTGCGCCAAGTTCGGCCAGATCGGCCATTTTATCGATGCTACGGGCGGCAACATATACCTGGTAACCATCCTGAATCAGGCGACGGGCAATAGCTTTGCCCATCCCTGACGATGCGCCGGTGACCAGCGCGGTTTTCTTTTCCGGAGCGAACATAAGGACCTCGTTTCATGGACTGGCTACAGTTTGCCTGCAGACAGGCTCTTTTCATCTGGCCTTATGCGCCAGTACGCTTGCTAACGGCGCCATTCGCTTCAGATCAGAAAGGAAGCCGCCTTCTGTGGAAACGACAGGAGGTAACGCGATTCTTATGGCAAGTCGGTGCTTAACAACCGCGTCATCTCGTTTGTTTAACCTGAGGAGTTCTTTCCATTAAGACGCATGCTCCCTCTGACGGTTTCCGGCGTCTGTCCGGTCCAGGCCATAAATGCGCGATAGAAGGAGTTTGGATCTTCAAAGCCAAGCAGGAATGCAATCTCATAGCCGGAGAGATGGGTATGACTCAGATAGTGCCGCGCCAGGTTCTCCCGGCAAATATTGACCAATGTACGAAAATTTCCTCCCTCACTTTCAAGTCTGCGCTGAAGCGTACGTTTGCTCATACCGAGACGCTCCGCCGTTTTCTCAATAGTGGCTTCGTTACCGGGAAGAAGCTCAAGAAGTACCGCCTGTACGCGTTCAGTTGTTGAGGCCGTTTCATCTAACGTGCTGAGACGGCGGCGCAGCTCTGGTTCAAATATTTGCCACATTCCTTCGTTCACCGTTAAAAACGGGCGGAGGGCATCAGCGGCGGAAAAGCTGATGGCCGGTTTTGCTCCATACGCTACGGCGGTACCGAAAAAGCGGGTAAGGTGGCCGTCCTGTATTCTGGCGGGAAGCTGAGGGAGCGTGACTTTCACTGCTGTGACCGGTTCGCGAGTGGCAAGTTTTAGCAGCCGCAGTAAGAAAGCAAGTTCTGCTATCTGCAGGGACGGAGGAATGTTTGTCGCTGACAGCCAGCGCGGTGAAACGGTAAGGATGCCGCTGTGTTCTACAACTATTTCCAGAACCATTGGGGCAATGAGTTGCTTATATCTGGCCAGTCGCTGAACTGCCTGCATCATGTTGGTGCTGCATAGTGCGGCGAAAAGCGGGGGATCAAAGATTTCAGCAGAGACTCTTTCTACCAGTGGTAAGGGAAAAGCAGGATCGTTTGTTTCTACCTCAAGGGCGCGCCAGAAACGAATATACTCCTCGATATTAAGGCCGCGCTCTGTCCTCGAAAACGTGTCGTCGGGCAATCCTGCTTTGCGTAGTAGATGTTGAGGCTCTAAACCCGCATCTTTTAGCAGCGCTTTCCAGCCGATATTGAGAGAGAAAGTACGGTTATGTGCCATTGTCAGGTTTCCGCAGGATGAGTGTTGTCAGGGAGCGAATCTTTTCCCGGAGAAGAGCATAACGTTTCAATCCTGGCGGTAACATTCATAAAGCGCCACAATTGTGGCAAATCACGCCAAATGAGAGGCGGCTGTACACCTTCCCGGGGTCATCGGGTCATCCCTGGGCGGCCTCTCCAGCCTGGGCCCTGGATTCATTCGCGTTACCAGCTCGCTAGCTGGCGAACATCGTGGCGTGAAAATAAAGCTTGCTATCAATCGCCATCTGTGTGATCAATAGCAAGTTGATTTACTACACAGATGCGGTAATAAACGGTTTAGCGAAGCAGTTCTCATCTCAAGCGTTATCCATAGATAATCCTTCTTTAGACTCTCCTTATCGTGATTAATTAAGCTCTGTGACGCGAATAATGTTAAAGTTTTTTGAACCTGCGACAACGATGACGGTCTAAACCCGAGTAGACAGGCTCAGAAGCTGGCGCAAACGGTGATAGTGAAGGAAAGTCCTTGTATCTCCCGTTTAGCGTGAAAAGTGCATAAGAGATAGCGTTATCCCAAAGCACACGATTATTTTATTGAAATCTACCGAACATTACGTGCCCTCGGGCAAACTAAGAAATTAACAACATTAAAAAATCGCTGGTGCAGTAATAGAGTTCAGTCTGAAGTGCGCTTCAGATGTTTCTATAAGAAGTAATGACAATGATGTCATTGTTATTCTCAACCATTCAGAGCAGCGTTTTTACGCTGTGACAGAAAAGCCGGGAAGGCGTTTTCTGTGAAATATGGCTAAATGTCCCTGCGGTAGAGAATGTTGTAGCAAAAAGAGGCTAACATCATGATTGACCACATTCATTTCAGATGCCCATGCTGTCATGGGTCACAGTACAGAACATCCACCTACGATGTTTCTGAAAAAAATCCGTTTGGCGCGAAATGCATTTTTTGTAAATCCGCAATGATTACATTTGATAACATCGCACCGCATATTTCCAGAAACTCGGCATCGCTGGCGTTACGGAAGTAAGAAAAGGCCCCGAAAAGGGCCTTTGATATCTGCAAATACCCTAAATAATTCGAGTTGCTTAAAGGCGGCCAGGGCGTGAGCTTCAAGAAGCATAGATAACGCCTTATCCCGGCGGCCCGTAAGGGCGAGGCTCATGGATGAACCGAGTAAACACATAAGCCGCTTGAAGTATGACGGGTATAGTAAGCATTATTACCATTTTGATCGGGCTGCCTGCGGGCAGCTTTTTAGTTTGTTTAAATTTAAATCACGCCGTACTTTTCTTCTCTTTGCCGATGTGCGTCAATGCGCAGCTACGCAATTCTTACGGAAATCTTGTTGCGTTCTATAATTCTTAAACCAGAACTAATCAGGTATTTCTATGCATATCCTACCGCCCGTCCGCCCGGAAGAGAGTATCCAGCGCTTAACGGCGCTCCTGACGCCAATTGCTGAAAAAATGGTCGTTGTGCCGCGGAAACGCATGACCTGGACGCATAAAAATCAACCGCAGTTGTTCCTTTTCCTTGACGGCGAGCTCTCCATACTCCGGGCCTCGGACGGTCTGTTGATTGTCACGGTTTACCACCCACACCTGTTTGGTATTGCCGAGATGATCCAGCCGGTACGCGGCCATCAGCTGCGTGCGGAAACCGAATCGACAATACTGCGCGTTGATGCGCAAAAAGCGATGGAAGCCTTTCGCCAGCACGGCGTTTGGGAAGACGTCGCCTCACTGTTGTCGTACCACACGGCTTATCTTTTTTATCGCGACGCGCTCGTCGTACAGCAGCGAACCTACGCCGTTATCCGCAATCATTTGCAGGAAATGGGCCAGCTACCCGAAGAGACCCGGATGCGGGTCTCTATCCTGGATTATATCCAGGAACGTACGCACTTATCACGCAGCAGTGTATTAAACGTGTTGTCGGCGTTAAAAAGTGGTAATTATATTGCTTTTAAACGGGGAGGGTATTTGACGGGGGTGAATAAATTACCCGAGCGTTTTTAGCGCTGGCAGTTTGTCCAAAATTAAATAATAAAACGATTATCAGCGCGATGCTAATATTCTATTGTAGGCCCACTTAACTTTTGACGATGACATTTATTCGACAACGGGTCGACAATGGGATGATTATGAAGAAGACGCTTATTACGTTAATTATTGCTCATACTTTTACGGCGACTGCCGCTTTTGCTGCTGCGGAGACTGGAACCTGGTACGCGGGGTCTAAATTTGGCTGGTCGCACTACGGCGACTCCAGCACCGATCGGCAAGTCGATGTTGACCGTGATAACGTCGGCGGCGGTGTGTTTACCGGCTATCAGATTAACCCCTGGCTGGCGATTGAAGGTGGATATGACTATTTAGGGAATATGGGCATCAATGGTCGCCATGGCGCAGCCGGTTCGCAAATGAAAAGTCAGGGGCTACAGCTTTCGTTGAAGGCCAGCTACAGCCTGACCAGCGACTGGGATCTGTACGGCCGGGCCGGCCTGATGGGCTACCGTGCGGAATCCGATGTGAATGGAAAAAATCGATTTGATACGGGCGTGCGTCCGGTGCTGGCTTTCGGTACCGAATATGCCTTTAATGACAGATGGTCGGGGCGCCTGGAGTACCAGTGGGTCAACAATGTGGGTAACGAAAACCAAATTGGCGTGAGCAGCGATGTGAGCTCCGTGATGGCCGGCATTAGCTACCGCTTTGGGCAATAAACGCATCGTACGGGAAGAGTCTCCTTTGAATAAAAGGGGCTCTTTATCTGCTAATGGTATACCTATGGTCATAATTACAGTATAGAACTGGTAGCCACAGGACCCGATAAAGTGTGATCGTGATCAACATTGATAATCGCCAATGCCTTTAAATATGATACAGGGAAAATAAATGTAATATATTAATGGTGATTTTATGGCAATTAAGGATTTTTTTAAACAGACCACACCTGGACGCCGTCGTTATGGCGTAGCATTATTTGTCGGGGTAGTGGCAGGGATTATGTCGGCATTTGTTAAATGGGGCGCTGAAGTTCCTTTACCGCCGCGTACTTTCTCCGGTGGCAGAGATGAATTTAACCCACCTTATCTTTTCTTACGCGACTATCTGGGCATTGACCCGACGCATACGGTTTATACTTTTTCCGAACACATCATCAATCCGGTGATGGTTACGCATATTATATTCTCATTGGTATTTGCCGTTGGCTATTGTGTCGTCGCGGAGGTCTTTCCGAAAGTTAAATTATGGCAGGGGGTATGGGCCGGGATTGTCGCAACCATCGCCGTACACTGGATTTCCTTTCCGTTACTGGGCCTGACCCCCTCTTTATTGAATATTCCTGCCGATGAATATATTTCGGAACTGGTGGGGCATATTTTTTGGTTCTGGGCCATTGAGATGATTCGTCGCGATCTTCGCAACCGCATCACCCACGAACCGGACGCTGAAGTGCCTCTTGACGCGCCGTTCAGATAATTAATCCCCACAGAGCCCGCGATCTCGCGGGTTGTGTGGGGCGGGACGTAGAGATCAGGACAGAGATGAAGGCATTGTATTCAGCGCGAAGTTGAGGATCTTCTCGCCATCAAATGAGGCATAGGGCAAGCTTTCAATCACGGCAATTTCTTGTGGTAAATGCAGTGCGCTAATAAATTGTTCAACCTTATACTGGATATGCGGCGCAACCAGTACGCCATCATAGGCAGGCGCGACGCTAAAGAAATTTTCAACCCCAACGGCGCTGATTAATAAATCTAATTGCCGATCGTCAGCAATTTTTTGCATTTTGCGGGCAATAATCCCTGCCGTTTCGCCAAACAGACAGCATATTAATAGTTTTTTCACGATTTAACCCTCGGTGAGATAGCGAAGCTACACTATTCCTCCTTTACTCACGAAAATGCGCGATGTATCAATATTTGAGGTTAATTTCTGCGGATATTTTTATTATGATGGAGAGCATCACAGATGCGAAAAACGTATGCCTCTGTGATGCTGTGAATGGCAGGGATGACTCTCAGGCTACCTTTTTTTACGTGAAATCAGGAAGCGATCGCCGGCTCGCGTGAGCTTCGTTCCATTTGTACAGTACTCGATAGCAAAATTAAAAAACTCATCAGAGTCGAGCTCGAAATCCAGTTCGAGTTTAATGGCGTCGCCGGACTGCAGAAGCTGCTTTGCCTGTTCCAGATTGCTGGCTTTTACTGTTCCCATCTCTTCACCTCGTTTTAGCGCTGGTGGCGTCCGGGGGCTATCCTACAGGCTTTGTTTTACGATCGCGTGACACGGCTTATTATTTGCGCTTTCTGCCGTTCGCCAGCCGTTGCCATCGCTATGGATAAGCCGATAGCGATGGTCCGGGGTTCAATCTCAGTCGACGTTATTGAAGTAGTCCCGCGCCGCCGCCTCAACGTTCTTTGCCTCAATGCCCGTTTTCTCGGTGATTGAGGCAATAAACGGTTTGAACTTCTCCGTCATCACATGACCTCCGTCCCAATGAGCGACATAAAAACGGCACTGATAACGATAAAAGTGGAGAGTTTTGTCTCCTAACGTGTAATACATATGAATCTCCGGTTCAGTATGTCGGGTGGACAACAACAAGCGATGAGCAAAGCACGCATCAACGGATTCTATCCTCCTCCCAATTTGCGGAAATTTCCAGCATGCCGTACAAAACCATCTGGAATACGTAGGGAGAGGCATTCTCCAGCCCCGTGCTATGCAACGCCTTACGCAAAATTCAGCGCAACTTCAACGGCTTCACGCCAATCTCCGACAGGCGACTTGAAAAACTCAGATGAACTATCGATACTGTATAAAAACACAGTATTATAACGGGTGAATCTATTATGTTGTTCTATAAACCGGTTGAGTTGCGTCAGATCGTGTCGATTCCGCTGTTTAGTGACCTTGTCCCATGCGGTTTTCCCAGCCCTGCGCAGGATTATATTGAGAAGGGAATCGATCTCAATGAGCTTTGTATCAGCCATCCCGCGGCAACCTATTTTGTCATGGCGACAGGCACCTCAATGGTGGATGCCGGTATTTATGAAGGTACGCTGCTGGTGGTGGATCGCGGCCTGAAAGCGAAGCATGGGGATATCATCATTGCCTCAGTCGACGGTGAATACACGGTTAAGCGTCTTTGTACGCACCCCATCATGCAGCTCTTGCCGATGAACCCGGATTTTCCGCCAATTGTGCTGCGCAACGACGGTGAAGCGCTGGAGATTTTTGGCGTTGTCACTTTCAGCATCAACAGGCTCCGCTGATGTTTGCCCTGGTCGATGTGAATTCATTTTACGCCAGCTGTGAAATAGCCTTTCGCCCTGACTTACGCGGGCGTCCGGTGGTGGTGTTAAGCAATAACGATGGCTGCGTCATCGCCAGAAACCACGAGGCGAAACTGCTGGAAATTCCAATGGGCGCGCCGTATTTCAAAGTGAAATCACAGTTTGAACGTCATCAGGTAGCGGTGTTTAGCAGCAACTATGCCCTTTATGGCGATATGTCCCATCGCGTCATGACGATTCTCGAAGAACTGGCGCCCGCGGTGTATCAATATTCCATTGATGAAGCGTTTGTAAATTTGACCGGGATCCATCGTTCTGAGGAGCTTGAGGCGTTTGGTCGCCACGTGCGTAGTACATTACTCCAGAGTACCGGCTTGACGGTAGGGGTCGGGATCGGGCCGACGAAAACCCTGGCCAAGCTGGCGAATTATGCGGCCAAAAGGTGGCCAAAATTCGAGGGCGTTGTCGATCTCTCATTGCCGGCCAGGCAGAGAAAACTGCTGGAGAAGGTTGCCGTCGGTGAAATCTGGGGAGTGGGGCGACGCATTGCGAAAAAGCTCAATGACATGGGGATTACGACGGCTCTTCAGCTGGCCGAGACGCCCGCTCCGCTGATCAGAAAACATTTCAGCGTTGTAATGGAGCGCACCGTGCGGGAGCTGAGAGGCGAGCCGTGTCTTGAACTGGAAGAGTATATGCCGACTAAACAGCAAATTATCTGCTCGCGTTCCTTTAGTCAGAAGGTGATTGAATACGGGGCGATGCGCGAAGCCGTCTGCAGCCATGCGGTCCGCGCCGCCGAGAAGCTGCGCGCGGAGCACCAGTACTGCCGCTATGTTTCGGTCTTTGTGAAGACCAGTCCGTTTGCGGGTCATGAAGTCTATTACAGCAAAGACGCCGGCACGAAAATCCACATCCCGACGCAGGATAGCCGGGATATCGTCGCTGCGGCGCTAAAATGCCTGGATACTATCTGGCGGGAGGGATGCCGATATCAAAAGTGTGGCGTGATGCTGGGCGATTTCTTTAGCCAGGGAGTGGCGCAGTTAGGCCTGTTTGACGACTATCAGCCGCGAGCGAATAGCGAACAGCTGATGACGGTGCTTGATTTAGTGAACCGACGTGAAAAAGGCCAGCTCTGGTTTGCCGGGCAGGGAATCGAGCGCAGCTGGGAGATGAAACGGCATATGCTGTCGCCAGCCTACACCACCCGATTCAGCGATTTGCTGCGGGTGAAATTGTAGGCTGGTATGAAAGGGAGTGGTTATCCGGAGCAGCGCTCCGGACGACAAACCGTCAAACATATCGCGCAGCGCTTATTTCAGGCCCGCCAGTTCATCGGCGGTCAGCGCTAAAGTTTGCGTTGTCCCGCTTTCGGCAGACTGCGCTGCGGCTTCCAGTACCGCCATGACGGCGAGCGCTTCTAAGGGCGATACCGGGTTGCTGATTTTGCCGGTCAGCGCATCGCGGACGTGAATATAGTACTGCCGCTGATCGCCTCGTGGCGCGCTGATTTCACTGGCGCGCAGGTTGGCATCAAACACCACCAGGCTATCGTCATCTTCGCCCCAGCTTTCGCTGCCCGGGACCACGCCCGCCAGCAGCTGGCTCTCCTGCTGGTCAGCGCGTTGTTTGACGACGCTACCTTTATCACCATGGACGGTAAAGCGGGATACGCCGCCCGCGACCAGCATGCTGCAGTGCAGAACCACTTTGTGCTGCGGATAGTTCAGCACCACGTGCGCCCAGTCGTTGATTTCCGCGCCTTCACGCAGGGTGGCGATATTCCCCTGCACCGACTGCGGCAGGCCGAACAGCTGCAGCGTCTGGTCGATCAGATGCGGACCTAAATCAAACCACAGGCCGCTGCCCGGTACGTTCTGCTCCCGCCAGCGGACGCGTACTTCCGGGCGGAATCGGTCGAAATGGGATTCAAAATGTTTAACTTTGCCGATGAGCCCCTGTTCGATAACCTGCTTCACGCCCAGATAATCGCTGTCCCAGCGGCGGTTATGGAATACCGACAGCACCCGCTGTTTCTCTTCCGCGAGGGCAATTAGTTCGCGAGCCTCCTGCATATCGAGGGTAAAGGGTTTGTCGACGACGACGTGCTTGCCGGCGTGTAAAGCCAGACGGGCAAGCGGAGCATGGGTTGCATTAGGAGAGGCGATAACCACCAGATCGACATCCGGATGCTGGATGGCCTCTTCAGGCGATGCGATGACGGTGACGTCTGGCAGGTCACGTTTCACTTTCTCTTCATCACGCGAGGCGACAATCGCCAGATTCAGGCCGTCGACGGACTGGATCAGCGGGGCGTGAAAAGTTTTGCCGACGAAGCCGTAGCCAATCAGGGCAATATTAATGTTCTTACCGGTAGTCATAAGCATCTCCGCGTTATTAAGCATCAGCGATATGGAGCTGTATTGAGTCGTTATCCTTCAGTTCGTCCCAGGGGCGATCGAGGAAGAGCTGATGGATGTCGGCGAGTCCGGCAACCAGCCAGGGCTCGCAGTGATTTAGTTTCATATGATCGGCCACCAGCCAATGTTCCGCGCTGGCCGCCAGCATGGCGCGCTTGACTTCAGCATCCGCCTCCTGACTGGCGCTGAGGCCGAGGTCGGCGTGGAGCGCGCAGGTGCCGAGAACAGCGATATCCGCCCGATAGCGTTCCAGCAGCGAAACCGTAGCGCTACCGGCAAACAGGCGCTGCTGCATATCCCATTTCCCTCCCAGCAAAATAAGCTGAATATCCGCACGGGTGCTGAAGTGCTGGGCAATATCTAAAGAGGGGGTGATGACCGTCATTGGACCCTGTATCTGGGTGGCGACGGCCAGCACGGTGCTCCCGGCGTCAAGAAACAGCGTGGATCCGCCGGGGATCTTCTCCGCCACCATTTTACCTAAGCGCTTCTTGGTATCCGGTAGCAGGGTGTTCCTGTTCTGCCGATTCATGGCGGAGAGATTGAGCGCGATAGCGCCGCCGTGGTTTTTCTGGGCGAGCCCCTGTTTTTCGAGGTCGCTAAGATCCCGGCGCAGCGTATCTGCAGAAACCTGCAGTCTGTCTACCAGCTCACTGATCGTGATCTGGCCTTTTTCACTAAGGATCTCAATGAGATATTTTTGCCTGGCCGTTTTATGCATCGTTTGAACCCGCAAAATGCTGCAATAACTTGCATAATACAGCATTTTGCGGAAAAAGAAATCTTCACAACGCGCGGCCGCGGGGATGAGTTAATGAAGACTTTTATACGGGATGGCTAGATCAAGGGCTGAAATCACCGTTTGAATCCACGTGACGTCGAGGCGATAAGTCGGGATTGCAGAAAAAGACAAGAGATGAATAGTCTAAAATGATACCGAGAAATAACTTGAGTTAATGAGTGTGTTTATATCAAAATTCACTATCAGCAGCGATAGCGCTGGTTTTTGCTAGCGCTTCGTCGTGAGCTGGACTTGCTGGCGACGGTCCGGTTGGCAGAAATATAATGCATATGGATGGCATGACGTTTTCTCACTATTTCCGTTTGGATTGAATGCTGAAAATATTAATCCCGGATGGGCACCTCGAAGTTAATTGGTGAGGGGAATGCCCGTCACGCCAGATAGCTATTTTACTTAAAGTTCGTTGAGTGCCCGTTCTCAGGTCAAAAAATAATGTTTATTTATATCGTGTTTTTTAAAACGACGATAGCTGTACTGTGCGTATCGTTAGCTATCTGGATAATACTTGATTTACTTTCGTCAGCAGGCTAAATCGATGTTGAATATTGTTATTAAAAATAATAACCAGTTCTTTAATTTGGGATTTCATTTTTTATTGCAAGCGCTCTTCCCGGAATACTCGTTCTCTACACAGGTCTCCGCATCGCTTAACGAACGGCTCGTGCGTGATGCAGACGTCGTCGTACTGGATTTATGCCGCGGAGAAGAGTTCGTATGTCATCCAGAGTTGTTAAACCGTAAACCGGGATTGCTGATCGGCGTGGTTGCCAGGCTAAATCATCGAGGGAGAGGCGCTTTGCCGCTCTGCTTGAAGGAGATAGTTTTTGTTGGGCGCGATGAGAAGCTCTCTCAGGTTATTGCGAAAATTAAACTTTCATGGGTTCTGACGCCTCCGTCAGCAAAAGAAAAGCTGGCGCTCCGGTGCGATAGTTGCCCGCAGAGGACGCTTTCCCCGCAGCAGAGAATCATCGCGGCGGCAATTTATCAGGGGTTAACGGTGAACACGATTGCCAGAAAGCTATCGCTTTGCAATAAAACGGTTTTTGCCCACAAGCGTCTTATTATGTCTAAATTCGATCTACGCAATGATTTAGACCTCGTACTATTGCTGCGTCATCTGGATAACGCACGCTGGGTTGCGAAAGATAATTCTTAAACTTGCAAACCGGCAAGATCGCTCTATTCTTATTTTGTTTACTAAAATGGAGGAAAAAGCAATGTGTACTAATTTGCATGACAACGCTCGTCAATACGCAGAAGAGAAAAAATGAACGGCTCCTGCTAGCCTGCCTTCCCGTCAGCCCAGCGTCTGGCGGCAGGTGATAATGCAGGCTAGACACCGTATTGCAAAGTTCATCAGCAACCCGCCGCCGGCGGGTTCTTTTTTTCAGCCCTCCCGCTTTTCGCCAGTGAATTCAGCAGCATGCCCTGATTAGCTCTTGCGTAACCGTCGCGTAAGGCTAGACTACGGAAATGTGCATGAGTTAACGGAGGTCCAGTGGACGCCATTAAGGGATCGGAACTGAACGTGCCGGATGCCGTTTTTGCCTGGGTGTTCGACGGGCAGGGCGGCGTAAAGCCGTTGGTCGACAGTGACACCATTGATAAAGAGCATCCTTGTTGGCTGCATCTCAACTATACCCATGTGGATAGCGCGGAATGGCTGGCATCGACGCCGCTGCTGCCCAATAACGTGCGTGACGCGTTGGCCGGGGAGAGCACTCGTCCGCGAGTGACGAGGATTGGCGATGGGGCGTTAATCACGCTGCGCTGCATCAATGGCAGTACCGATGAGCGCCCGGACCAGCTGGTCGCGATGCGTCTTTATATGGATGAGCGCTTGATTGTCTCCACCCGGCAGCGCAAAGTCCTGGCGCTCGACGATGTACTCGGCGATTTGCGCGAGGGCAACGGTCCGGTTGACGGCGGCGGCTGGCTGGTGGAGGTCTGCGATGCGCTGACCGATCACGCCAGCGAGTTTATCGAGCAGCTTCACGACCGGATTATCGATCTGGAAGATGATTTATTGGATCAGCAGGTTCCGCCGCGCGGTTTCCTGGCGCTGTTGCGTAAACAGCTTATCGTCATGCGCCGCTATATGGCGCCGCAGCGCGATGTGTATGCCAGATTAGCCAGCGAGCGTCTGCCGTGGATGACGGACGATCATCGGCGCCGGATGCAGGACATTGCCGAACGTCTGGGGCGAGGTCTGGATGAGATTGATAGCTGCATCGCCCGCACGGCGATTATGAGCGATGAGATCGCGCAGATTATGCAGGAGTCGCTATCGCGAAGAACCTATACGATGTCGTTGATGGCCATGGTTTTTCTGCCCAGTACCTTTTTAACCGGTCTCTTTGGCGTCAACCTCGGCGGCATTCCCGGCAATAGCTGGCATATGGGTTTTGCCATTTTCTGCCTAATGTTAGTCGTTCTCATTGGGGGTGTTACATGGTGGTTGCATCGTAGTAAATGGCTGTAAAGAATCGTCTTTTGTCGCGATGATGATGGTGAAAACCCGGCAATGTTTGAGCGAAATCAATAAACCATCTACCCATTCAGGGCAATATCTCTCTCGCAGGTGAATGCAACGTCAAGCGATGGGCGTTGCGCTCCATATTGTCTTACTTCCTTTTTTGAATTACTGCATAGCACAATTGATTCGTACGACGCCGACTTTAATGAGTCGGCTTTTTTTTGCGCTCTGTTTCTCAGCTTCTACGCTTAACGGGTGTACCCGCCCACAACCGGGAGTCAATATGCGTAATAAACAGCTGAACTCAATTCCCATTCCGCCGGAACCCAACGATCCGGTACCGGTCCACGATCCCAAACCTCGCCCACGCCCGTTACCCGACCCGCCGCCTGACGATGAGCCGATTAAATTGTCGCATCGGGAGCGGAGATCTGCGACGATACGCGCCAGCAGATTGTCCGCCCCTAAATGTAATGCGAGAAATAATTGTGACCGCTTTTTCAACTCTGAATGTTTTGCCCGCCGCCCAGCTAACTAACCTGAATGAACTGGGGTATCTTTCGATGACCCCGGTTCAGGCCGCGGCTTTGCCGGCGATTCTTGCGGGTAAAGATGTCCGCGTGCAGGCAAAAACCGGCAGCGGTAAAACGGCGGCATTCGGCCTCGGGCTACTTCAGCACGTTGACGCCTCGCTGTTCCAGACGCAGTCGCTGGTGCTGTGCCCGACCCGCGAGCTGGCGGATCAGGTCGCCGGCGAGCTGCGTCGGCTGGCGCGCTTCATGGCGAATATCAAAATTTTAACCCTCTGCGGCGGCCAGCCCTTTGGCGCCCAGCGCGACTCGCTACAGCATGCGCCGCATATTATCGTCGCCACGCCGGGGCGGTTGCTCGATCACCTGCAAAAGGGTACCGTATCGTTAGATGCCCTACAAACGCTGGTGATGGACGAAGCGGACCGCATGCTGGATATGGGCTTTAGCGATGCCATTGATGAAGTGATCCGCTTTGCGCCGGCTTCGCGCCAGACGCTGCTGTTTTCCGCTACATGGCCGGAAGCGATAGCGGCAATCAGCGGCCGCGTACAAAACAACCCGCAGACTATTGAAATTGACGCCGTTGATGCACTGCCGGCTATCGAGCAGCAGTTTTTTGAAACCTCGCAACACGGCAAAATCGCGCTGCTGCAAAAGCTGTTGAGCCAGCATCAGCCCGCCTCCTGCGTGGTGTTCTGCAACACCAAAAAAGATTGTCAGGCCGTCTGCGACTCGCTAAACGCCGCCGGGCAAAGCGCGCTGTCGCTGCATGGTGACCTTGAACAGCGCGATCGCGACCAGACGCTGGTGCGCTTTGCTAACGGGAGCGCGCGCGTGCTGGTGGCGACCGATGTTGCTGCGCGCGGGTTAGATATCAAGTCGCTTGAGCTGGTGGTGAACTATGAACTGGCCTGGGATCCGGAGGTTCACGTACACCGCATTGGTCGTACCGCCCGCGCCGGTGAAAGCGGCCTGGCGATTAGCCTCTGCGCGCCGGAAGAGGCGCAGCGTGCAAATATCCTTGCCGAAATGCTGCAAATGAAGCTCAACTGGATGAGTGGGCCGACGAATAGCAACGTTGTGCCACTGCAGGCAGAGATGGCCACGCTATGCATTGATGGCGGCAAAAAAGCGAAGATGCGCGCGGGCGATGTGCTGGGGGCGTTGACCGGTGATATCGGTCTTGAGGGCGCAGATATCGGTAAGATCGCCGTTCATCCGGCGCATGTCTACGTTGCCGTGCGTCAGGGCGTCGCGCATAAAGCGTTTAAGCAGCTACAAAACGGGAAAATTAAAGGTAAAGCCTGCCGGGTTCGTTTGCTGAAATAAGCGCGGAAAAGGCGTCTCAGGCGCGTGCCTGAGACGCAAAGACGTTATTTTACTTCCACAACGTTCAGGCGCAGCTCATCCAGCTGCGCGTCATCTTCATCCGGCTGCCAGCCGGCCGGCTGCATCGGAATCTCTTCACGATCGAACGCCAGATCGCCGCCGTCAACGACCGCAGAGCCGTGCTGAATGCCTTTAAAGTCGAACAGGTTGACGTCGCTGAGATGGGAAGGCACCACGTTCTGCATCGCGCTAAACATCGTTTCGATGCGCCCTGGATAGCGTTTGTCCCAGTCACGCAGCATGTCGGCAATGACCTGGCGCTGGAGGTTGGGCTGCGAGCCGCACAGGTTGCACGGAATAATCGGAAAACCTTTCGCCTGGGAGAAACGCTCAATATCTTTTTCCCTGCAGTAGGCCAGCGGGCGAATCACGATATGTTTACCGTCATCGCTCATCAGCTTCGGCGGCATCCCTTTCATCTTCCCGCCGTAGAACATATTCAGAAACAGAGTCTGCAGGATGTCGTCGCGGTGGTGGCCGAGGGCGATTTTGGTCGCGCCCAGCTCAGAAGCGGTGCGGTAAAGAATGCCGCGGCGCAGACGTGAGCAGAGCGAACAGGTGGTTTTACCTTCCGGGATTTTTTCTTTAACAATGCCGTAGGTATTTTCTTCAACAATCTTGTATTCAACGCCCAACTGCTCAAGATATTCCGGCAGGATATGTTCGGGGAAGCCCGGCTGTTTTTGATCGAGGTTGACCGCCACCAGGGAGAAGGAAATTGGCGCGCTTTTCTGCAAGTTGCGCAAAATCTCCAGCATGGTGTAGCTGTCTTTACCGCCGGAGAGGCAAACCATGATGCGGTCGCCTTCTTCAATCATATTAAAATCAGCGATCGCCTCGCCGACGTTACGGCGCAGGCGCTTCTGCAATTTGTCGATATTGTATTTTTCTTTCTTTGTAACTTGCTGATTATCAAGCATTATAAACGTTCTCTGAAACGAAAAGGCATGTAAGGGGCAAAGTTAACTTCACGGTGCAAGCCCGGCGTCAGGCATTGATAGCCGATCGCCGTTCATTTCATCCATCCCTGTACTGTCGACTTTGAACACCATTTATTGCGTTTTCATGCCCCATCTGGTTAACAATGGTTAGCACCGGCTTACAGCAGCCAGCAGGCAAAAGTATGTCGCGTATGGTACGGATTCCGACGACGAATGCCAGCGCGTTTTACGGCGGCTTTCCATCTGCTAACGATAGTGCGGCGAGTTTTGGCCTCAATCCCCCCTCCGGGCAGAAAGACAAACGTCGTTTTCAGGCTCGCCAGCGTCACACGCCCGGTGATGGAGTGTATCTGGTAAAAGGGTGCGAGAATTTATTGTTCGCGATAATCAAAAAGCGTTGGCAAGGTACCTCGCTTTTTTTAAAGCAGGGGCCTTGTTCCTGCTTTTGCCATAATCCGCCAGGATCGCGATATAATTATTTGCATCCTGATAATTACACAGCGAAGGTATTTGGCGCAGGTGAATAACAGCGGTAAAGTTTGAGTAAAAATAACCTGATGCACACTGATTCCCTACAACGCCAGAGCAGTTAGATTTTTTCCTGATAATAATCTGAATATGTGCCTGCTCAATGGGGTTTTTCCTTGCAAAACGAAGCGCTTATCCAGCCCACATTCGTATTTCTCGGATTATGAATAAGGCAATTACAAAAATTGACAGTTGCCTGATATTTTTATGAGATTTAAACTTTCACTGCAACTTATGGATTAACTTTGATTATGGGAATAAAAATGAAAAAAAGTACCGTTGCAGTAATGATGATAGCGACTCTTTCAGGATCAGCTTATGCCGAGTCAATGCAGTTAAGCCCAAATTTTTCTGCGGAAAGTTTTACTGTATCGACGTCTGCAGGGATGCTGAGTGGGAAATCACAGGAGAGAGTTTATGACGCGGATACGGGGCGAAAGGTCAGTCAACTTGACTGGAAAATAAAGAATGTCGCCATTGTGAAAGGTGATATCTCATGGGATGCCTACTCCTTTTTGACGCTGACCGCCCGCGGCTGGACGTCGTTGGCTTCAGGTTCAGGACATATGGATGACTATGACTGGATGAACGATAACCAGTCCGGTTGGACAGATCATTCATCTCATCCCAGCACCAATGTCAATTATGCCAATGAATACGATCTCAGCGTGCAGGGCTGGCTTTTCCAGGACGACAATTATAAAGCGGGCGTAATTGCGGGTTATCAGGAAACGCGTTTCAGCTGGACGGCTACCGGAGGTTCTTACAATTATGATAACGGTGCGACGACTGGCAATTTTCCGACCGGTGAGCGTGGGATAGGATACAGCCAGAGATTCTCCATGCCCTATATCGGTCTCGCGGGTCAATATCGTATCAATGACTTTGAGTTTAATGCCTTGTTTAAATTCAGTGATTGGGTCAGAGCTCATGATAACGACGAACACTATATGCGTGAGTTGACCTTTCGCGAGAAATCAACTAATTCGCGTTATTATGGTACATCGGTTGATGCCGGGTATTACATCACGCCTCATGCCAAGGTTTTTACTGAATTCACCTATAGTAAATATGAAGAGGGTAAGGGAGGCACTCAGATTATTGATACCTATAGCGGTGAATCAGCTTCAATTGGAGGAGATGCTGCCGGCATTGCAAATAAAAACTATACCATCACAGCCGGACTTCAATATCGATTCTAAATCATTACCGCCCGTGGATATAGCAAGCAAAACTCGCTAATCCCGGAGCGCGCGACAATCAGTATGGAGTGTCTCCCGCTCTGAGGGCACTCCATTATCCACGGCCATATCACCCGAATGCTTCAGAGGATGGATTGTGGCAAGCGCAAAGGGATCGCCCAGGAATTGCTAAAAACCGAAGGTAAATGCAAGGCGCTTATCCTCGTGTGCCGGCATTTCATTTATCTCCTCGTATGCTCTACCTGTGGCGCAAAATCTGCCACGAACAAAGATACGATTCACGAATGCATCAGGTAACCTTCAGGTAGGGGCGCGAAAAGATGAGTTTGTCCGGGCAAAGAGAAGGCAATTGAACCGAAAGGGAAATGGGCAGGCAATGATGATGCCTGCCGCCGGCAATTATTTAGCGCAATAGACGCGCGCTTCACGCGGAGTATAAATACCCAGGGTGACAAAACCCAGCAGGCCGTTGACAAAAGTCTGCTGCACTTCAGTACGGACTACTTTGTCGGCGCCGCCGCAGACTTTGGCAGCATCAATTTGCTTCGACTGGCCAATGCCGCTGACAAAGAAGTGGTGAGTGGTGACCTGCTGAGGTTGAACGGTGACGCCAGGATTTACCGAGAAGCTCTGCTGGGCGCAACCAGAAATAGCGGCTGCGGCGAAAACTACCATAATTAACTTTTTCATTTCATCCCTATAATTGTTGTAAAACATACCCATGTTCGGGCAAAGGTTTTATACAGCAAAATGAAAAAGACACAACGTACTAATTTTTATAGTACCAGGTAAATGATTCCCCTATCTGCGATGCTGCGGGTACGGCCCAGTGCTCAGATTGCGGAAAAAAAGCCCGCACAGCGGCGGGCAGAGTAGGTTTACCGCACGACCAGCACCGAACATTCCGCATGGCGGACAACGGCGGCGGCGTTAGAGCCCAGCAGATAGGTGGTGATATCGGGACGGTGCGAAGAGATAATCACCAGATCCGCGGGGAGAGACTTCGCCATAGCAAGGATTTTATCTTTTGGCGAGCCTTCCGAAACGTGAAAATGGATACGGTCTTCGGGAATAGTAAACTTTTTCACAATCTCTTTCAGCCGCGATTCCGATTCGGCTTTGAGGTCATCCATCGCCGGCAGCTCTGCGGTGTAAGCCATTCCCAGCGAAGCGTAATAGGGAAGGGAGGGAATGACGGTCAGGAAATGCACCTCGGCATCATCGATTCTGGCTTCAGCTTCAACATGCTTGATAACGCGATCGGTTAATTCTGTATCGGAAATATCGATGGGCACAAGAATCATTCTGTTCATAAAACCTCCTGTTTAAGTAACCACTTAAAGTGTAGGCCATCCAGTTGATTATTGTACATTGAGCGCAATCACACTTTCGCCATCAGGCACGGCGGCGTTCAGTAAATTTTCCTTTGATCACGCCGTCGTAAAAACGGCCTTTAGAAACCACCTGGAGAAAGTCGCGGAAAATGCGCGGCGGGACGCCGAGATACTGTAGGGTTTTGTTATCGCGAAAACGAATTTCAAGAATACCGGAGGACTCATCGTAGGCGATGGAATGGATACGGGATGATTTCACGGGATGATGGTACATGGCGGGCGTCCTCTACGGCTACGGCGGTTCCTGGTAGCAATATAACATTCATCGGTCGATTATTTTAAAGCAATTGATATATTGTTTTGCTTTGAATGCAGTCGATGGCCGGGAGGGGAAGAGAAAGCCCGCCGTTGCCAGCGGGCCCGCTGATTAGAACTGGTAAACCAGGCCTAAAGCAACCACGTCATCGGTAGAGATGCCGTTGTTGGAATAGAAGCTATCGTCTTCGTCCAGCAGGTTGATTTTGTAATCAACGTAGGTGGACATATTACGGTTGAAGTAATAAGTCGCACCAATGTCAGCATATTTAACCAGATCTTTGTCGCCATCGGTTTTGCTCAAATCTTTACCTTTAGACATCAGGAAAGAGACCGCCGGACGCAGACCAAAGTCGAACTGATACTGCGCAGTTACTTCAAAGTTCTGGGTTTTATTGGCGACGCCGTTGCCGTTACCGTATGGCGTCATGTTGCGGGTTTCGGAATACATGGTTGCCAGGTAAATATTGTTGGCATCGTATTTCAGGCCGGTAGTCCAGGCTTCCGCTTTATCGCCCTGTGCGGTAGTTTGGGTCATCTGATCGTTGGTACGGTCAGAAGAGGTGTAGGCGGCGGCAGCGCTGATACCCATACCGAAATCATAAGAAGTTGACAGACCAAAACCGTCGCCGTTGGCGTTACGTACGCTGCGATCGCCGTTGTTGGTGCCTTCGCCGCTGCCGGCGTTTTCATTTTTACCCTGATACTGCAGGGCGAAGTTCAGGCCGTTAACCAGACCGAAGAAGTCATTGTTACGGTAGGTCGCTACGCCGTTAGCGCGGCCGGTCATAAAGTTGTCGGCCTGGGTGTAGGAGTCGCCGCCGAACTCTGGCAGCATATCGGTCCAGCCTTCTACGTCGTACAGTACGCCGTAGTTACGGCCATAGTCGAATGAACCGTAGTTAGCGAATTTCAGACCCGCAAACGCCAGACGGGTCCAGGACTGGTTGTCGGCGCCTTCGGTGTTGTTCGCCTGAACGTTATATTCCCACTGACCGTAGCCGGTCAGCTGATCGTTAATCTGAGTTTCGCCTTTGAAGCCAAGACGGACGTAGGATTGATCGCCATCTTTAGATGAATCATCGGAGAAATAATGCAGACCATCTACCTTGCCATAGAGGTCCAGTTTATTTCCGTCTTTATTATAAATCTCAGCAGAGTGAGCAGCGCCAGCAGCTAACAATGCCGGGATAACGAGGGCCAGTACTTTTCTTTTCATTTAGACAATCCTTTAACGGTTTTTGTTTTAGCTTCCTCCTGGGAAGTGAACTCATGCTAAATGAGCAAATTAAGATATGGTAAATATCAATTGTTACGATATGAGTAAAATCTAAAATAAATAATTCAACTGAAATGGTGATAATTATAATGAATGATTTTGTGAAATACATACAAAATAAAAATTATACACGGTGATTTTAATATCGTATTATCCGCCCGTTATATGCCTTTTATTGTCATCTAAGAATTTATGTTGCCCTCCGTTCCTGAGAATGGTTTTTATTGAGCGGTAAAATGACAAGCCCGAATGAATATTCGGGCTTTTTTTATGGGTGGCTAAAAAAGCGTCAGTAAATTAGCTTTCGGTTGCCGGTTTTTCCACCTTACCGGCCAGCTGGGCAAGGAAGTCATAGCGTTTTTGTAAATCCGCCGTCGCATCCTTCCACAGCTGTTCCGCGACTTCCGGCTGCTGCGCGTTAAGGCGGCGGAAGCGCTGCTCGTTCAGGAGCGTTTCTGCCAGCGCGTCTGACGGCGGACGGGAGTCCAGCGCCAGCGGAAGTTTACCTTCATCGGCGCGACGTGGGTCAAAGCGATACAGCGGCCAGAATCCGGTCGCGGTCAGCTGACGCATCTGATCGTGGCTCAGCGCCAGATCGTAACCGTGTTCTTCGCAAGGGCTGTAGGCAATAATCAGCGACGGGCCCGGATACGCTTCCGCTTCCTGAATCGCTTTTACCGTCTGGTTCAGCTGCGCGCCAAGGGAAATCTGCGCGACGTAAACGTGGCCGTACATCATCATGCTGACGCCGAGGTCTTTGCGCGCCTTGCGCTTACCGTGTTCGCCAAACTTGGTGACCGCCCCCAGCGGGGTGGCTTTTGATGCCTGGCCGCCGGTGTTGGAATAGCATTGGGTATCGAGCACCAGAATATTGACGTTTTCGGTCAGGCTCAGCACGTGGTCAAGACCGCCGAAGCCGATATCGTAGGCCCAGCCATCGCCACCGATTAGCCAGATCGATTTCTCGACCAGCGCGTCGGCGTCGGTTAGCAGCTCTTTCGCGTCGGCTTCATTTGCCAGAACCTTACGCAGCTCGGCCACCTGTTCGCGGCGTACTTCAGGCGTTGCTTCCGCGTGCAGCGCGTCGTTAAGCGCGGGCGGAAGTTTATCGGCGAACTGCGACAGCAGACGCATTACGCGCTGACGGTGCTGATCGACGGTGAGGCGGAAACCGAGACCAAACTCGGCGTTATCCTCGAACAGCGAGTTAGCCCACGCCGGCCCGCGGCCGTTGGCATCGGTGGTGTAGGGCGTGGAAGGCAGGTTGCCGCCGTAAATCGATGAACAACCGGTGGCGTTGGCAATCAGCATCCGGTCGCCGTAGAGCTGAGTCAGCAGCTTGATATACGGCGTTTCGCCGCAGCCGGAGCAGGCGCCGGAGTATTCGAACAGCGGGCTGATCAGCTGCGAGGTGCGGATATCGATACGCTCCAGCTTGCTGCGGTCCATTTCCGGCAGATTGAGGAAGTAGTCATAATTCACTTTCTCTTCTTCAACATGTTCAAGGCGCGACATCATATTGATGGCCTTGATTTCCGGGTTCTGCCTGTCTTTGGCCGGACAAACCTCGACGCAGAGATTACAGCCGGTGCAATCTTCAGGCGCGACCTGCAGAACGTACTTCTGGCCGCGCATATCGCGGGATTTAACGTCCAGAGAATGCAGGCTGGCCGGGGCATTTTCCATCGCGTCCGGGGAGACCACTTTCGCGCGGATTGCCGAGTGCGGGCAGGCGGCCACGCAGTGGTTACACTGGGTGCAAAGTTCTTCCTTCCAGATAGGGATCTCTTCGGCGATATTGCGTTTTTCCCAGCGGGTGGTGCCCATCGGCCAGGTACCGTCCGGCGGCAGGGCGGAGACCGGAAGCGCATCGCCGAGCCCGGCCAGCATGGCGGCGGTCACGGTTTTGACGAAATCCGGCGCGGCGTCGGAGACGACCGGCGGGCGGTTCGGGCTGTTGGCGTCGACCTGCTGCAGCGGCACTTCCGCCAGCGACTCGCGGGCCAGGGCCAGCGCCTGCCAGTTGCGTTCGACCAGCTCCTGACCTTTGCTGCTGTAGCTTTTAGCAATCGCCCCCTGCAGCTCCGACAGCGCGCTATCGCCCGGCAGGATCTGCGTCAGATGGAAAAAGGCCATCTGCATGACGGTGTTGATACGCGCTCCAAGGCTACACTCGCGGGCGATTTTTGCCGCGTTAACGATATAAAACCGCGCTTTTTTCTGATTCAGCGTAGCCTGGACTTCCTGCGGCAGACGCGACCAGACCTCTTCGGCGCCGTAAGGCGTGTTGAGCAGGAAAATACCGCCGGGCTTCAGGCGTTCAACCATCTGATACTTGTCGATAAACTGCAGCTGGTGGCAGCCGACGAAATCCGCCTGTGAAATCAGATAGGAAGAACGAATCGGCTTCTCGCTAACGCGCAGATGGGAAACCGTCAGGCCGCCGGCCTTTTTCGAATCATAGACGAAATAGCCCTGCGAGAACCACGGCGTCGAGTTACCGATAATCTTGATATTGTTTTTGGTGGCCGAGACGCTACCGTCGCTGCCGAGCCCGTAAAACAGGGCTTCCAGCTTCGCCTCCGACGGCAGCGTGTTTTCTACCAGCGGCAGCGAAAGATTGGTGACGTCATCGTAGATGCCGACGGTAAAGCGCGGCTTGGGTTTAGCGGCGCTCAGTTCGTTGAATATCGCCAGGACGCACTCCGGCCCGAACTCTTTTGAAGAGAGACCGTAGCGGCCGCCAATGGTACGCGGCAGGGTTTCTCGCTCGCCGCGGTTGAAGGCTTCCGCCAGCGCGGTCATCACGTCGAGATACAGCGGCTCAGCCTGGGCGCCCGGTTCCTTGGTGCGGTCAAGCACCGCTACGGCGCGGGCGCTTACCGGCAGCGCTTCCAGCAGGTGGGCTGCGGAGAAGGGGCGGTAAAGACGAACTTTCAGTACACCGACTTTTTCACCGCGGCTCAGCAGTTCATCAACCACTTCCTCACAGGTGCCGATTGCGGAGCCCATAATCACGATAACGCGCTCGGCTTGTGGATGGCCGTAGAACTCAAACGGTTTGTACTGACGCCCGGTGGCGGCGGCAAAATCGTTCATCGCCGTTTCAACGTGCGCGTAAACCGCGTCGTACCACGGGTTAGTTGCTTCACGTGACTGGAAGTAGGTATCCGGATTCGCTGAGGTGCCGCGGATTACCGGATGTTCGGGGTTCAGGGCGCGCTGGCGATGTTCATCGATTTTATCCTGCGGCAGCAGGCTGAGAAGGGTATCGTCCGCCAGCGGGGCGATTTTGTTGATTTCGTGCGAGGTGCGGAAACCATCAAAGAAATGAATAAATGGCACCCGGCTTTGCAGCGTGGCGATATGCGAAATCAGCGCAAAGTCCTGGGCTTCCTGGACGCTGCTGGCGCAGAGCATCGCGCAGCCGGTCTGACGCACGGCCATGACGTCCGAGTGATCGCCGAATATGGAGAGCGCGTGGGTTGCCACGGTGCGGGCGGCGACGTGCAGAACAAACGGCATCAGCTGGCCGGCCAGTTTGTACAGCGTCGGGATCATCAGCAGTAAACCCTGCGATGAAGTAAAAGAGGTCGAGAGGGCGCCGGTTTGCAGCGCGCCGTGTACGGCGCCGATTGCCCCGGCTTCCGACTGCATTTCGACGACGCGGGGGACATCGCCCCAGACGTTTTTCAGCCCGTTGCCCGCCCAGGCGTCCGCCTGCTCCGCCATCGTGGAGCTGGGCGTGATCGGGTAGATGGCGATAACTTCACTGGTGCGAAACGCGACTGAAGCAACCGCGCCATTACCGTCGATAGTGATCATATCAATACTCACATTGCTAAATTTTTGATAAAAAAGTTTTTATGCCCATTGATACACGCTGAGCACTCGCTGAGCTCTTCTGCGAAACCGCTATCGGCGCGATTCCACCGGTAGCGGATAAGTTCGTATCTCACCTGCCTGGTAACGGGGTTGCGTTACCTGCATCGCTACGGGCAGGGTGACCGGGTTTGTGAATCACTGTTTAAGTATAGACCCCAGAGGAACATGATTTTTTGATCTCCAGTAGCGACAAAATCCATAGTTCAGATAAATTAATTCAAGGTATTACATAGGTGCCTACGTATGAACGACACCCTACACCAAAATCAGTGGCGTCATTTTTCCATAAGTAGCAGTGTGGCGAATTTCGCCAGTCAAAGCCTCCTGACCGACAATACTGCCTTAATTACCTGTAGGTAATTTATTCGAGTTTTGCTATATTTTAGATACCTGATGGTAAATGGCGTTAGAATCATTGCGATGGATAAATACGAAATCAGACGACAGCGCTTGCTCTATATCCGTGATAATTTATGCGGCGGTAAGGCTGTTGATGTGGCCCGAACCCTTGGACGGGAGCCTTCTTACGTCTCAAGGATGCTCTACCCCGAAGGCAAAAAGCAAAAGAAAAGGATAGCTGACGAGATGGTCGAACTTATTGAATCTTCGTTCAATCTGCCCCGTGGATGGATGGACGGTATCACCGGTAATGTTGATATCGAGCGAGAACCGGTAGAGGATTCGCCGCAGATGCCATATGTCATTGAGGTTCTGGATGCCCAGGCCAGCGCAGGGCCGGGCTGCATTGTCTCCAGTGAGGTTGATGAAACGGTGAATAGCATCACCTATGACTCTGCCGGCGCGCTGCGGCTTTTTGGTAACCGGCCCGCAGAGCATATCAAGGTGATCACGGTCTCCGGCGATAGCATGTCCGGCACCATTGAGACCGGTGACTACATTTTTGTCGATGTCTCGAAAGACTACTTTGAAGGTGACGGCATTTATGTCTTTTCTTTTAAAGGCGCGGTGCTGGTGAAACGTCTTCAGTTCACGGCGGATGGGCTGCTCGTTCACTCGGATAACAGCAAATATGCGGACTGGACGATTGGCGAAAGCCATGAACAGTATCTGAAGATCATTGGTCGCGTGATTTATAGCCACAGCGTTAAACGCTTTGTTTAAAGGCGTTCATTGCCACGCAGCTTCGCCATCCTGTTTCTGTCATAAACCCTGAGCTCAGCCATAAGCATTACCCGGGTATGCCACCTGTACGCCGGGCATACCTGCGGCTTCTCACCCCCCAATCCTGTGACCCGCTGTTCAACACTACCCGCCTCGGACCTTTTCAGCTGTTTTTACGCGTCAGGCCACTATTTTTTCAAAAATATTTTCAATATTTTCAATTGGTTAATTTGTTTTTTCCATAAAGTATACCTATGGGTATTTATTTTTAAATAACCCTGAGGTATTCTTTTGTCATCAGCTTGATAGACAGCACTATCCGGATGATGAAATACAACGATTCATAACTGAATCTACGTGGCTGAAAAGCCAGCGCCATGGCGCAGTGCGCTTTGGGGTGAAGCCATTGGCAAGGATCCGATTGCCGAAGGCATTCCGCCAAAGCCCATTAAAGGAGACCGCAATGTCCCGTAAAACCGCGTTTAATGGCTCCGCTGCGGGCCGACGTCGCGCGCAGCGCTCCCACTTACAAAATCCGCAAACGCTCAGTTCAGATCTTATCCATCGGCCCACTCCGTCCCGCGCTCAGATTCAGGCAAAAGGGAAGCACCATACGCCTGAACGTATTGAGGACGCATTGCCGATTAAATTTGTGGCACAGGATATTTTTTGGCAGCGCGAGGAATATAAACGGCAAATTGAGCGAGCGACCATCATTTATCAGCAAGAATTTGCACACCAGTATGCGCAGCCAGGAACCTGGCTCTTCCAGAGGGCAATTTATGCGCTTGGTTTGCAAAAAAGAAAGAAAGTAACGGCGAGGTAACGCCTTAGTGCCAGGAAAAATGACCCTGCGCTTCGTTATTTACCATCATAACTCATAGTGAAAGAAGGGAGGGTATATGTCCGATCCTGTTTCCGGTACGTCGATAATTGTTGCTGGTGGATTAATGGGCGCTGGTATGTTTGGCCTGGTGACAGGTATTGATTATGGCGTTGTTTTTGGGGCTTTTGCTGGCGCGGTATTTTATGTTGCGACGGCGGTTAATATCACGCGCTTTAGACTCGTCGCCTATTTTATGACTTCTTTTATTGTCGGCGTTTTGGGTTCCGGGTTAATTGGTACGAAGCTGGCTATCTGGACCGGATACAATGAACGACCTTTAGACGCGTTAGGCGCCGTGCTGATATCCGCGCTGATTATTAAGATACTTACGTTCCTGAATAATCAAGAACTAACCGACCTCTACAAAATACTAACCCGCAACAATAGTGGGCGCCCGAATGGGAAATGAACTTCCCGCGCTGCTTAATGCCGTTCTCTGCGCTTTGATCACCCTAACCTTAATGTTTTATCGGCGCGCCCGGTACAGAAGGTATCGACCATGGATATCGTATACGGCTTATTTACTAGTAATCACCTATGCCAGCATACCGTTTCGTTATCTCTTCGGCTTGTATACGTCGACCCACTGGTTGGTTGTTACCGTGAATTTTTTTGTCTTTATTGCCGTGTTCCTGGTGAGGGGGAATATTGCGCATTTAATCGATAAATGAGGAATAAATGAATAAAGATGAGATTTTTAATGCCATTCTGGAAAAGGAGGGCGGTTATGTAAATCATCCTGATGATAAAGGAGGTCCGACAAACTGGGGGATTACTCAAGTCACCGCACGGGCTCATGGTTATGATGGCGATATGCAAAAACTGACGCGCCAACAGGCGCTGGATATTCTCAACGCTGACTACTGGATTGCGCCCCGGTTCGATCATGTTGCTGAAATATCTACCGCGATCGCTGAAAAACTGTGTGACGCCGGGGTCAATATGGGGCCTGTTCTGCCGGGTAAGTGGCTTCAACGCTGGTTAAATGCTTTTAATCATCGTGGGGTACTTTATCCGGATCTTATAACCGATGGTGTTATTGGCCCCAGGACCTTAAATGCCTTGAGCCATTATGTTATTCGAAGAGGCAGTGAAGGGGAGCTTGTACTGCTCCGGGCATTAAACTGTAGCCAAGGGCAGTATTATCTGGAGTTAGCAGAAAAAAGTGAGGCTAATAAATCATTTATATATGGTTGGTTAAGGGCTCGGATAGCTATGTAATTTTCTGTTTTATTAATCTAATTCGTTCAGTAACTGAAATCTGGAGAAAGTGAATATGTATACATCTAATGATTTAACCCTCTCAATGTTTTACTCATCTGCCATTGCTGAGGAAACTGGTAATAAAGTCGCAACGCTCACCGTTCAAACCATGGGGCCATCAGCGGAAATTTTACAAATCAGTAAGTTGCACTGTATTACTGATGAAAATAAAGCGAAACGCTATAGTATTGGCGAGCAGTTTATTGCTAATGGCTCCGACTCTCTTCTCGCCGCTATCGAAACCTGGTGGCGTGATAATTCTGCGGCTCTCATTGAAGAGTTAATGATTGAAGTTATGGATTTTATTTTGAGTAATGTTAACCAAAATGCAACCTGGATCGGCCAGTATGGTATGAAAATTTTTGAAAATGAGCCGGTGGCAAAACGTATCCCTGATAGCGTATTACAGAACGGCAGTCACACAAATTCCTGAAAAGTGATGTGGTGTTAAAGCGTAATCACTATGGCGCAACAATAAGTCATAATTAAACAAGCTATTCGCATTGATAAAATGCATTCAAATATTTAAATATCAATAATGGAGATATTATCATGGGTTTTGCTCTGCCTAATGGCTCAACCGTTTTTGTTGGTTCCGGTCTTGGTTCTCCCGTATCTGTGAGTACGGTTTCCAATGCTGAAGGTGCGGTATTTACCGTTGCTGAAAATCATAACCTTAAGGTTGATGATGTCGTGCTGATTTCTTCGGGTTGGGGTGTAATCGATGGTTTAGTTGCCAGAATCACCGCACAAACAACAAATAGCGTAACCATTTCGGTCATTAACTCCAGCGACCGGAATTTTTTCCCGGCTAATGCCGGTGGCGGGAAATTACAGAAAATCACGGAGTGGACTGAGATTCCACAGATTACGGAAGTCGCGCAGTCGGGTGGTGAACAGCAGTATGCACAGGTACAGTTTCTGGCAGACGATCGCCAGCGTAATATTGGCACCTTTAAGGCGGCTAAAAACCAAACCTTTACCTTAGCGCATGATGCTTCTTTACCGATCTATAAAGTATTGGGCATGGCGGATCGCTACGGCCAGGTGTTACCGCTACGCATGTTTGTGCCTAATGCGAAGGAGTATCGCTATTGGTCTGGCGTTCCGTCATTTGATCCGCAACCAGTGACCGCGGTGAATAGCGTTGAAACCGTACAAGTCGCGTTCTCCATTCACTCTCGGGATATTACTTTCTACAAATCGGAAGATTAATCGTTCTCCTTATCTGTGGAACATAAATTAAATTCAACTGGGCTCCTGCGGGAGCCTTTTTTAAGGGTATTTATGAGCGCTATTTTCAAATTACAACCTAACCCTGTTTTTAAAGCTGATGTTGCTATTCCTCGTGCCGGTGAAGAAGACGGAGTGCTGAATTTTACGTTTAAGCATCGGCCAATAAAAGAACTGGCAGAGCTAGAAGATATTGACGAAAAAACGGTCTGTGATTTCTTACTGGAGATCGTCGACGGCTGGGCATTATCTGAACCCTGTACGCGAGAAAATATGGGCGTGCTGGTAGATAACTATCCGGGGGCCGTTAAAGCAATAATGGCTACTTATTATCAGGAGCTCACGGGAAATCGCGAAAAAAACTGATTGCGGTTGCCTCTGCATTCTATACGCCTGAACCATCAGCGGATGAGCTAAGCGCATTCGGTCTGACAGCCGAAGACTATGACGATGTTGTCATCAACGTCTGGCCCGATATCTGGCCTGCGTTTGTGGTCTTTCGCGCGGCCAGCACGCAGTGGCGCACCAGTCCAGGAGGGGTTATCGGGCTGGACTACAGTGTCCTCGCATGGCTCATGAGGGTTTATGATATAGCTGATGAGGTAACCGCAATAAACGATATTCAGGTAATGGAACGGGTGGCCTTGAATATCCTGAATAAACTACAGAACTAGCCAGGGTTTTAGCGGAAGTATGTTCACATTATTAATCAATGTAAACCAGATAAGTAGTTGGTTTATTCTTTCAGGAGATAATCAATGGCGGGTGATACAACAATAACACTGCGCATGAATAACAGTGAACTGGAAAAAAGCAATCAGCTTCTGGATAAATATCAACAGAAAGTAACTGTCGCCAGCCGTAAAAGTGAAGAGTTTAATAAGACTTTTCGTGCCGCAACAGATATCCAGAAAAAGCATACGGATGGCCTGAAAAGGTTAATGCAGACGTTGCCCCTTCCTCCAGCCAGAATGGGGCCCATACTTCAGGATATGGTAAAGAAATCTGAGGATGAGACCTACAATATAACGTCAGGCCCTAAAAGTTACTGGGATTCACTGGCAGGAATGGGTAGTCCTCCAAAAGAGGAACTGGGTAATACGCCAAAAGTTTTTCGCCCAGGCGCAAATATGGAAGAGCGTTCTGACGATGATACGGAAAAAGGGGGGAAGAGCGATTGGCTCGGCGGTTTAATGGCAGGAGCCAAAGAGGCGTGGGATAAATTTCTTAAGGATGGAGAAAACGTTCATGGCAAGCTTAAGGATTTAGCTAAAGACGCCTTCAGCTCAATGGGAAACTCGCTGGTGGAATATATAACCACAGGAAAGGCGAATTTTAGTGATTTCCTGATGACCTTTCTGAAAGGGACGCTCAAGATGCTTAGCCAATTATTGTTGGTAAAAGCCATGCAGGCTTCCTTTAACGCGATGTCGAATTCCGGCATTGGCTGGGTAGCATCCATCGGTAAAGTTTTCACGGGCCACTCCGACGGCGGCTATACCGGAGACGGGGGTAAATATGAGCCGAGAGGGATTGTTCATGGCGGCGAATTTGTTTTTACCAAAGAGGCGACCTCGGCGATAGGGATTGGCAACCTTTACGCCATGATGCGCGGCGCGCAGGGGTATGCGGGCGGCGGCTATGTGGGAACGGCATCAATGCAGGGACTGGGTTCTTCAGGCGCAGGGCCACTGACCATTCAGACCTCAGTACTTATTCAGAATCAGGGCTCAGAACCGCAGGCGGCCGACAATAACGGCGCGTTAAATCGTGCCTGGCAGCAGACGATAGACCGTTCCGTTCGCGCTGGCGTGGCAAATGAATTGAGGCCTGGTGGCCTTATCTGGAATGCAAACCACGCACGTTAATTTTTTGATTCCCGGAGAAGATATGGCAATAGAAACCTTTACCTGGCGAACGCAAATACAAGCGGGTTTGCAGGGGGATTTTAATTTCACCGTTCGCGAGGCTCGTTTTGGCGACGGATATCAGCAGATCGTCGGCGATGGTCTACATTTTGAAAAACAAAGCTGGCCAGTGACCTTGACCGGAGAAAAGGAAGAGATATTGGCCGTGCTTGAATTTATGCGGCGTCATGTCACGAAGTCGTTTATCTGGGATACCCCTGCGGGGGAATCCGGGCTTTATCGTGTTAGCGCCGATTCACTAAAACTTTCGCCATTATCGAGTCAGGTAATGACGGTAACCGCTACATTTAACCAGGCGTATGCACCATGATTACAGCTGATTATCAAAAACTTGAACCCGGGAGTGAAATACGTTTACTGGAAATTGATGGCAGCGTCTTTGGCATGGATGATGTCTTATATTTCCACGGGCACAGTATCGCCCATAGCGAAGCTGAAATCCAGGCTGCTGGAGGGGACGAAACGCGTTTGCCTGCAAAATCCATTTGGTGGCAGGGCAATGAATATATGCCATGGCCTTGTATTATTGACGGGATTGAATCTTCTACCAGCGGTCGGGACGCGCAACCATCGCTGAAGGTGGCAAATATTGATGCTTCGATTACCGCGCTGTGCTTGTATTACGATGACCTGGTTCAGGCGAAAGTCACCATTCACGATACGCTGGCAAAATATCTCGACGCACGTAATTTCCCTGAAGGTAATGCGAGAGCCGACCCCACGCAGGAAAAACGAAAAGTCTTCTTTATTGATGCCAAAAGTGAGGAGACCAATGAAGCGATTGAGTTCACTCTTGCCAGTCCAATGGATTTGCAAGGAATACTGATCCCAACGCGTCAGCTGCATTCTATCTGTACCTGGTGTATCAGGAATAAATACCGCAGCGGCGATGGTTGTGATTATACAGGCCAGCGATATTTTGATAACAATAATACACCTGTTACCGATCCGGCGCTGGATGTTTGTAACGGCACTTTGTCGGCCTGTAAATTACGCTTTGGCGAAGACAATGAGCTGCCTTTTGGTGGTTTCCCCGGCACGTCTTTAATTCGGAGTTAACATGCGCCAGAAAGTTATCAGGACTATTCAGGTGCATGCTCAGGAGCAATATCCTCGAGAATGCTGCGGTGCGATTGCCCAAAGGGGGCGGGTAGAGCGCTATTTCCCCTGTCGTAATATTGCCGATGCCCCCCAGGAGCATTTTGTTCTTGCGCCGGAGGATTATGCACGGGTAGAGGATTGGGGCACCGTAACGGGGATCGTCCACAGTCACCCCGACGCGACGACCCAGCCAAGCGAACTGGATAAGGCTCAGTGTGACGCGATGTTGTTACCCTGGCATATTTTCAGCTGGCCGGAAGGCGACTTTCGTACCATTTATCCGCGAGGAGAATTGCCGCTGCTGGAACGCCCGTTCGTGCTTGGCCATTATGATTGCTGGGGACTGGTAATGAGCTATTTTCGCCAGCAGCATAATGTTGAGTTGACGGATTATCGTGTGGATTATCCGTGGTGGGAAGATGGCTACCCTGATAACTTTTATCATGATTGTTGGTATGAATGTGGCTTTCGCGAGTTTGATGGCCCGCCGCAGCCGGGAGATATGATTATCATGCAGGTACAGGCAAATAAGTGGAATCATGCGGGTATTCTCCTTGAGGGAAATATGCTGCTGCATCACCTGTATGGTCATTTAAGCCAGCGAGTGCCGTATGGGGGATACTGGCAGGAAAGAACGGTGAAAGTGTTGCGCTATCATATTAATGATAATGCGTTGAATAATGAAAAAATCTGAAAGACGTTGGGATTTTAAATCACCCGATATGAAATGCGTTGGCAAGTGAATATGATTCAACATCAGAGGGCTGGACCTGCTCTCGAGTCAACTCAGCGTGCGATATTATCAATGGCGGAACAGATGCTTATGATTTATTCATAATGTCTGCTGCAGATGGAGTATTTATGCAAGAACATATGGTCAGAATAGAGTTGGGCGGTATTCTTGGTAAGAAATTTGGCAAATCTCATTGTCGGATGGTGGCAACGGCATCTGAAGCGATAAGGGCTTTATGTTGTACTATCAATGGATTTGAAAAATTCATGAACAACAGCAAAGCTATGGGATTAACCTATGCTGTTTTTAAAGGAAAGAAAAATATTAGCGAGGATGATATTCCTTTCCCCATCAACGATAAAGTAATACGAATTGTTCCTGTCGTTATTGGTAGTAAAAAAGCTGGCGTGCTACAGACGATATTAGGTGTTGCATTGATCGCGGTCGCTTCAATCGCCACTATGGGCACTGGAGGGATATTCGCCGCGATTGCTGCCGGCTCCGGGTGGGGAAGTGCCGCAATGCTGGGGGCCTCAATGGTACTTGGCGGCGTTCTTCAGATGCTCTCTCCTCAGGTTCCAGGTTTAGCCAGTCAACAATCTCCTGAAAATAAAGCCTCTTACGCATTTGGCGGGGTCACGAACACCACCGCGCAGGGATATCCGGTACCGTTGTTATACGGCAAGCGGCTTATCGGCGGGGCAATTATTTCAGCGGGAATTTATGTAGAAGACCAGCAGTAAAATATCCGGCTTCTCTCATTTCAGACCACCTTTGAGGTGGTTTTTTTATGGACAAAATATCTATGACACAGCATCTCATTAAAGGTTGTAAGGGCGGGAGTTCAAGCCCGCGTACCCCAACGGAACAGCCTGATGATTTACAGTCTGTTGCGAAAGCAAAAATTCTCATTGCGCTGGGCGAGGGTGAATTTGCCGGTGCGCTTACCGCAAAAGATATTTACCTTGATGGTACGCCACTGGAAAATTCCGACGGCTCGCAAAATTTTAGCGGTGTCGCCTGGGAGTTTCGACCGGGAACTCAGGCACAGAATTACATCCAGGGGATCCCCGGTTCAGAAAATGAAATTAACGTAGGAGTGGAAGTCTCCAGCAAAACGGCCTGGTCCCGCTCTTTTAGTAATACCCAGCTTTCCGCCGTCCGCCTGCGCTTAAAATGGCCATCTTTACTGAAACAGGAAGATAATGGCGATCTGGTAGGGAACGCCGTCAGCTATGCCGTTGATTTGCAAACCGATGGTGGTAGCTGGCAGACGGTGCTGGAGAGTGCGGTAAGCGGAAAGACCACTTCCGGCTATGAACGATGCCACCGCATTGATCTCCCCCGGGCGACGACGGGTTGGGTTTTGCGCCTGCGTAAGGTCACGGAAGACGCAAATACCTCAAAAACTGGCGATGTTATGATGCTGCAAAGTTATGCTGAGGTGCTTGATGCAAAACTACGCTATCCCAACACGGCCCTGCTTTACGTTGAATTTGACTCTCGTCAGTTTAATGGCTCTATTCCAAAAATTGCCTGCAGTCCTCGCGGGCGGGTGATCCGCGTTCCTGATAACTATGACCCGGAGACCCGCCAATATTCAGGCATCTGGACCGGAGCATTCAAATGGGCGTGGACGGATAACCCGGCCTGGATTTTTTACGATCTGATCGTCAGCGATCGTTTTGGCCTGGGGAATCGTCTTACCTCAGAAAATATTGATAAATGGACGTTGTATCAGGTAGCACGATATTGCGATGAACCCGTCCCCGATGGTAAAGGTGGGGAGGGTACCGAGCCGCGCTATTTATGTAACGTCTATGTTCAGGATCGCAACGATGCCTATACGGTGTTACGCGATTTTGCGGCCATTTTCCGTGGCATGACCTGCTGGAGTGGCGATCGGGTGATTGCTCTGGCGGATATGCCTCGTGATATTGATTACACCTACACCAGGGCTAACGTCATCAATGGTCGTTTTCACTATGCCAGCAGCAGTAGCAAAACGCGCTATACCAACGCGCTCGTCTCATGGTCTGATCCAGAGAATGAGTATGCGGATGCGATGGAGCCGGTTTTTGAGCAGCCGTTGGTCGCCCGCTATGGATTTAATCAGCTAGAACTTACGGCGATTGGCTGTACCCGTCAGTCGGAGGCCAACCGTAAAGGGCGTTGGGGAATTCTGACCAACAATAAAGATCGCGTAGTGACTTTTTCAGTCGGACTGGACGGTAATATTCCACAACCCGGCTATATCATTGCGGTGGCGGACGAAATGCTGGCGGGAAAAGTCAACGGTGGCCGTACCCGCGAAGTGGATGGCTGCGTTATTACGCTCGATCGTAAAACGGAAGCGAAAGCCGGGGACCGTCTGTTATTGAACCTGCCATCGGGGGGGACGCAAGGCCGAACCATTGAGAGCGTCGATGGACACGTCGTCACCGTCACCGCTGAATATGCCGAAAGACCAGAACCGGAATGCGTATGGGCCATTGAGTCTGACTCTCTGAGGGTCCAGCAATATCGTGTTGTGGGTGTTAAAGATAATAACGATAGCACCTTTACAATTTCCGCAGCCGCTCACGATCCGGATAAATACGCCAGGATTGATTCCGGTGCGATTATTGATAGTCGGCCAATCAGCGTTATTCCTCCAGGGAAGCAAAGCGCGCCAGCTAATATCGTTGTTGAGTCTTATTCCGTGGTTAATCAGGGGATTAGCGTTGAAACGCTGCAGGTTCACTGGACGGCAGTACAGAATGCCATTGCTTATGAAGCCCAGTGGCGCCGCAATGAAGGCAACTGGATAAACGTGCCCCGGAGTTCCGTTGCCTCGTTTGATGTCAGCGGAATTTATGCCGGCCGATACATCGTAAGGGTGCGCGCTATCAATGCCGCGGAAGTGTCGAGCGGCTGGGCATATTCGCAAGAGAAAACGCTGACCGGCAAAATCGGCCTGCCTTCGGCACCTGTTTCGCTGACCACAACATCCCTTCTGCATGGCGTTCAACTAAACTGGGCGTTCCCGGAGGGAAGTGGCGATACGCAAAAAACCGAGCTGCAGTACAGCCCAAATCCAACCGGCAACGGCGCGATGGCGCTTTCTGACGTAACGTATCCGGGAAACTCGTATCAGCAGATGGGCCTGCAGATTGCGGCGACGTTCTGGTACCGGGCACGCATTGTCGATCGCCTTGGTAACGAAAGTCCGTGGACCGTCTGGGTGCAGGGGATGGCCAGCGACGATATCGGGGAGTATTACGACAAGCTGACCGATGCAATTAAGGACACCGAAGCCTGGCAAGAATCTCAGCGGGATATGGAGGAAACCCACAAAACGCTGACGGAAACCGCTGATGCCATCCGTGAAGAGGTCGAGCAGCAGGTTAACGAAATAAACCAGAGCATTAATGAGACCGCCGGGGGGATCCGTAAGCAGGTTGATGGGCAGATAGCGACGGTCAATAAGTCGATGACAGAGAATATTGACCTCGTTAATCAGACCCTCAATGACGCCATCTCGACAGTAAACAAAAGCATCAACGATGCTGTGAGTGATATTAATACTTCCGTCGACCAGCAGATAGCAGATGTCAATAAAGCCCTGACTGCGGGGGACTCGGCGTTAAAATCCCAGCTGCAGACGGTTGAAAACGGCCTGAAACAGTCCATTGCTCAGGCAAATACGGGCTGGGATAAAGCGGTAAAACATGAGACCGCTGACCGCATTGCGGACGTCAACGCGAAAGCGGCGCAGGCGGCAGACCAGCTGCTCAATGAAAAAAATGAGCGGGTGGCCGCCATCGATAATCTGCAGACAATTATTCAGGATGGGGACGAGTCACTGGCGCGTCAGATCGCTGAAATCTCTGCCGGTAGTGGGCAGCAGTTTGATTCATTCAGTATCTGGTACTTCGATAAAGACAATGAAGGGTGGACCGAGGACGATGGCGGTCAGGTGCCGATGCAAATCACGGACGAAGGCTGGCTGAAAGCATCGAACAGCACGGCCTCCTGCCGTTCGCCAAACGGGCAAAAAATCCCGGGTTCCTCCTATCGCACCGTCATGCTGCGTATTAAGCGCGTGGGTAATCCGGCATGGAAAGGGCGGCTTTACTGGATTGGTACAGAGGAAACCGGCTGGAGTGATGCCCGCTCGGTGACTATCGCCGAGCAGGAGTTTGATGGCGAGGGTATCAGCGTGGTGGCCATTTCCGACGTGAACTGGAACGCGTCCGGCACGGTTCGCCGTTTTCGTCTCGATCTGGCCCAGGGGCAGAATGCCGACAACTATTTTCTGATCCACTGGATATCCGTTGGGCGCCCGGCGCCGGCAGCAAGTACGGCAGCTCTGCGTAATGAGGAGATGGCGCGGACGCAAGCGGATGAGGTAGAGGCGCTGAAACGTTCCACGCTGGCGGCTCAGATCAGGGGAACCTCTGACAGTAACAGCCTTGCAGACCTGCGCTCCGGCCTGCTGTATCAGGAGATGAACGCGCGTATCACCGCCGATAAAGCAGAGGTGACGGCCAGAGAATCGCTGCAGGCGCAGTTCAACGACAATAAATCCTCGGTGGCGGAGGAACTGAGCTCCCTGACGACAGCGCAGAGCGCGCAGGCCAGCAAAATTAGCGGTCTGGAAACCAGTCTGGGTAAAAAAGCCGACGCAACCGCGCTCCAGACGCTGACGCAAAAGGTCGAACAGCAGGGCACCACGTTAACCAGCCAGGGAAATACGCTGACCTCGCTGTCTAACCGCGTCGGGAAAACGGAATCGGGCGTGGCCGCAAACAGCAATGCCATTACGGGCCTGCAGTCCAGCGTCAGCCAGCAGGATAAAACGCTGACCAGCCAGAGCAGCGCCATCGCAAAGTTGCAGAACGACCTGACCACGACGAATGCCAGCGTCAGTAAAAAGGCTGATGCCAGTGCGGTCACTGCCTTAACCAATCGTGTGACCGGGACGGAAGGAAACCTGGCCACGCAGTCTGGCCAATTGACAATGCTGAAAAACTCCCTGGCTGAGGGGAGCCTGGTCAGCAATGGCGGAATGAATGTTGATTTATCCTTCTGGGAAAACTCCGGTACCGGTTCGGCGTTCACTTATGATTCGGGTGAAAAAGCCCTGAAAACCACGACTGGCTCCATTCGCGTCGCCAACGTCACGCGTATCCCCGTTGAGGCCGGACTGACTCTCACGGTCTCTTTTGAGTACCGGACTTCGGAAACGGTTAACAGCGTATCGTCTGACACCGTCGGTGTGATAGCGGATTTAGGCAATCCGATCGCCTGGTTATCGTCTATATCACCGTGGCTGAGTGGGGTAACGACCAACTGGCAGACGAAAACCGTGGAACTGACCATTCCGGCCAATTTTACCGGGCGTTACGTTTATCTGCGATTTGCCGCCGGGGGCTGGACACCGTCAAACAGTGCACGTCTGTATATCCGTAAAGTCGACGTCTTTTCATCGACCGGGGTGTCAAAGAAAGCGAATGCATCGGCGGTAACAGACCTGACCAGCCGGGTCGACTCGGCGGAAGGGAAACTGGTCAGCCAGAGCCAGGCGATCGCAAAGCTACAGAATGATCTGACAACGACCAACGCCACCGTAAGTAAAAAGGCGGATCAAAGCGCCCTGACGTCACTGACCGGACGAGTGGAGAAGACGGAAAGCGGCCTGACTGCAGCGAATGGTAATATTACTTCCCTGACCAGCGCGATTGGTGCTGCAAAAGCTGCAGGGGATGATTATATTCCTAACCCGGCGCTTGAACCTTCCTACGACCGCATGGGTTATGACGTCGTTTCAGCCACTGCTGCGGGTGTACCTGTAGATTGCCCGTTTGCGTATGTGGTTCGCCTGGCCGGTCGCGACCATGTACCTAAAATCAACAATGTTGCGGTGACTCCGGGTGATGTTTTCGAGATGTCGGCGGTGGTTGCTTGCGGAACCGGACAGGCGGATTTTAATCTCTATATCGCTAATGCCACTTCAGCGACAGGTGGTATCAAAGCGAGACTTTCCGGCGGGAATACCAAAGTCACCGCAGCGTGGAAACGCGTGACATGGCGCTTTACGGTGCCGGCCGATACGAATTTTATGCGTCCCTTCCTGCAGGTTAATCAGAGTTCACCCTTTGGTACGGTCTGGTATGCGGCAGACTGGCATCTGCGCAACGTTACTGCAGCGCAGAGTGCACAGAAAACCGCTGATGCAACAGCAAAAGCGGTGGACTCCCTGACGACAACAGTCTCTGTGCAGGGCGATACGCTGAGCAGCATCGGTAGCCGGACCACGGCGCTGGAAAACGGTCTGTCAACGACGAATGCCAGCGTCAGTAAAAAAGCGGATGCGAGCGCGCTGCAATTGTTGCAGAACACAGTCACCGAACAGGGCAAGACGCTGACCAGCCAGGGCAGCAGTCTGACGAAGCTGGATAACAGCCTGAAGGAAACTGTCGCGGCTGTTGATGCCACAAAAGCTGATGCCGATGCTTCCCGGGCGATAGTCGGAAATCTGTTAACAAATCCGTCTTTTGAACGAGGTAAAGATGGTTACAGCGGCTGGCAATCAGCGACGTCAATACTCACAGCTTCTTCGCCGCATAGTGGCACCCAAATTCTTAAAGTGGTTCCAGGCAGCAGTGTCGTCTCGTTGCTTCAGAAGATTTCGTTTACCAAAGATCGCACCTACAAAATAGGTATCTTCACGCGTGTTTCAGGTGGAACAACAATGCCGTCAGGCACCGCTGGCAACAATAAGCTGCGTATTGGTGATTCTGACGGGCCACTGAAGGAGGTTCAGTTTAACCCCGCGACGCTGCCCACGAGTTCTGTCTGGCAGGAAATTTCGGGCACATGGAAAGCCACGAAAACCGCAGTCCTTGACGTCTCGCTCATGGTGCTGCTGGCGACGGGAGAGCAGTATTTTGATGATTTCTATCTGGTAGATGTGACTGATGAAACCAATATTGCGGTCAGCGCCACCGCCATCAGCAACCTGACAAACCGGGCCAGTAGCGCTGAAGGAAAGCTTGAGAGCCAGAGTCAGTCCATCACAAAACTGCAAAACGGACTTGCCACTGCCGACCAGAACATCGAGAAAAAAGCCGATGCTTCAGCCGTCGCTTCGTTAGGCAACCGGGTTACTGAAGCTGAAGAGAAGCTGACGAGTCAAAGTAACAGTATTACCCAGCTAGAAGCTTCACTCGATAGCGCTCGCGATACCGGTGAGAATCTGGTTGAAAACTATGATTTCAGAAACCAATTAAATGCGTGGAATCTGCAGAATGCCGGGCGCATTGTGTGGGGAGCATCAAACGGGGAGGGTGCTCCCGGTGTGATAATCACGCATACGGGTGACGCAAGTAATCCTGGATTAATGTCGAATAACGCTAAATGGTTCCCGGTAAGTTCATCACGCCGGTTCCGTTTTAAGGTACGTGCAAAATTAATCTCAGGTTCAGGTGGGATTTTATGCCGCATCTTTAATTCGAAGACCGCTGGTACTTACACCCAGACGCAGGCTGTTGTAACCAGAAAAGATGGTTTTGAAACGCTGACGGTAGATATACCCGCGTTGCCGGCCACCACCACAGACGCAAGGATTGCTTTTTATGTATATCCGTCCGCGACAGTTGTTGCCGTCGACAGCATTGCCGTTTATGACGTTACCGATGAAACCGTGGGTTCGGCCAATGCCAGCGCAATCAGTGATTTGACAACACGGGTGACCAGTGCTGAGGCGGGAATGACCTCTCAGGGAGCGGCTATTACAAAGCTGCAGAATGATCTGTCAACCACCAATGCGAATGTTAATAAGAAGGCTGATGCTACTGCATTAAACGCGTTATCTAATCGTGTAACGCAGACTGAAAAGGATATCAACAGCCAGGCTGACAGCATTACCAGCCTGAACAGCACGCTGAATATTAACGCCCGCAAAGGCTCAAACCCGTGGCTGGACGGAACGTTTGAAACTTATGACGTTAATCAGAACCTGGGTGGGTCTGCGCGAGTTATTAGCGGAGTCAGCTACTCGGGCGGCAAATGCATGCGCGTGACGCGTGCACCGAACACTACCGGTAACAGCGACGACCTAATCGGTTCACGCCTTGCCATTCGCGACGCGGCAGTATTCAGGGTTGAGTTCTGGGCGATGATGCCATCCGGTGAAACCCCCTCAGGCGGCTGGGTCACCGTGGTCGGCCTCAACGTGCAAAATGATGCGGGCGCAAACTCATGGCTGGGAGCTGCTAATGTCAGCGAAACAGCGCTGGCCGGTCGTGACAAATGGGTTAAATTTTCCGGGTATGCAAAAGCCACCGCGAAAGGTGCAACCCGTGCCGTTGTTTGGATCTCTACGCGCGGGGCGAACGGCAGCAACACGCCGGGTTATAATCTGTTTATCGACGACATGGTTATTACAGATGTAACCGACGCTTACAATGCGCAGAGCACGGCAGACGCGACCGCCTCAGCTGTTGATTCCCTGACGACACAAGTCTCTCAGCAGGGTGATATCCTGACGAGTGTCGGAAGCCGGACCACCATGCTGGAAAACGGGCTGAATACGACAAACGGCAACGTCAACAAAAAAGCCGATGCTACCGCTCTGCAGACGCTCCAGAATACCGTGACGGAACAGGGCAAAACGATGGCCAGTCAGGGTAGCAGCCTGACGCAGTTGAATAACTCCCTGAATGATGCCACGGCCAGCCTGGCTGCTGATGGTAAAATTCCCGGCAACCTGATTTCCAACGGTTCATTTGAACGCGGCCAGGAGGCTTTCACAGGATGGGGAAGCGTCGGGTCCGTTATCAGTGCACAATCGCCCAACTACGGCAGCAAAATAGCGATGTGTGGTGTGGGCCTGGCCGGGATCTCTCAGAAAGTACCGGTCGTCAAAGGCAACACATATAAAATCGGTGTGTTTGCCCGTGCGCAGGGCGGTTCGGTCATGAGTGACCAGGGTAATAACAAACTGCGTATTGGTCAGTCGTCCCTGTTGTACGATCGCCAGTTCAACACCGCGAACCTTCCAACCAGTTCATCATGGATTGAATTGACCGGAACATGGAAGGCGACGGTAGACGGGATGGTCGATGTGGCGATCTACTCCTCCCTGAAGTCTGGCGCGCAGTATTTTGACGACTTCTATTTTGTTGATGTTACAGATGAAGTAAATATCGCAGCCAATGCCGGGGCCATCAGTAGCCTGACCACGCGTGTGACGAGCGCTGAAGGGAAGCTGACTAGCCAGGGTAGCAGTATCACGGAGTTGACGAACGACCTGACTACCACCATTAACAACGTTAATCACAAAGCGGATGCCGCCGCGTTGGCTGCTCTGACCAACCGGGTGACGAGTGCTGAAGGAAAGCTGGAGAGCCAGAGCAGCAGCGTCACGTCGCTGAATAACAGTATTGCGGCCACTCAGTCTGATGCCGACGCAGCAAAAGCGATTCCGGGAAATATGCTGGCGAATAACTCATTCGAGCGCAGTTTTGACGGATGGGTGAACTCAGGCTGGAGCATACTGGCGGCGCAGAACCCTAAGTCCGGAAAGTACATTATCCAGGCGACAAAGACATCCAGCGGCTCTACGGCCTGCGATCAGAACGTAAACCTGATTGCGGGGCATACATACCGCATTGGCGCGTGGGTGCGCAAGTCGGGTGACTTTGCGGTCAGCAATGCCAGTAATACTAAAATCAGCATCCGTAATAGCTCAGGGCCGCTGAAAGATATTCCGATAACAACCAGCATCGGAACCGGCTGGACGGAGATCTTTGGGGACTATAAACCGTCCTCCGATGCTGCACTGACTATTTCCCTGCGTTCCAGCCTGTCGGCCGGTTATCTGTATGCAGATGATGTATTTTGCATTGATGTCAGCGATCAAGTGGCAAATACAGCGAACGCTTCGGCACTTACTGCCCTGAATACACAGGTCAAAATTGACGGAGGAAATATTGAGGCTAATACCCGGGAGCTTAAAAGCCTGAAAGCTGATTTAGGGACCAAAGCGACGGCCAGTGCAGTGAGCGATCTGAACGCCAATGTGCAGGAAATCGACGGTACATTAAAGGCTAGCGTAGAGAAGGTAGATGGCCTGGATATAACGGTCGGAGAACTGAAGGGTAAAGTTAAGACCCAGGGAGAGACGATAGCGGATTCGGAAGGCAAAATTAACTCGATGTACTCAATTAAAGTTGAGACAAAAGGTGATAAGAGAGTTGGCGCAGGGATGGTATTAGCCAGTGATGGTTCGACAAGTGACATCATTTTTAATGCTGATCGTTTCTCTATTTTTAATGCCATCAGCAAAACCGCCGTGCCGGTGATGATTGCGGAAGGTAACGAGTTGTATATTGATTCGGCGCGAATTAAAAACGGCACGATTGATATTGCCAAAATCACAGATCGACTTTCCTCTACTAATTATGTGGCCGGATGGAGAGGCTGGAGTATTACCAAGAGCGGAAGTAGTGAATTCAATAACGTTGTTGTTCGCGGTGAAATACAGGCTGATACAGGTACTTTAAATAATGTAGTTATTAATGAGAGTTGTAATATCCTGGGCACCGTAAGGGCTAACAAGATTATTGGAGACGTTGGCTCGTGGGCAATCAATATTGCTCAGCACCGCTCCCGTCGAATTGCGAAAGCACAATGGGCCTGGTTCGATTTGCTTGCTGTTGATCGCCAGCCGTTCGAGCAACGAGTGCAGCTTTTAGGCGCGCTTCGCCAGGACGACTCAATTAATATTACGGGTGGAGGTAAATTAACGGCAGGTATGGAGTACAAGAGTTATGAAGGTGGCTCGTTGAGTATGGGTAAACTAGGGTACTGTATTCTCATGCTGGGTACCGGCGCTACTTCGGGTGGTGGCCCCATGACCTGTGCGCTCTCTATTGATGGCGTTTTATATAAGCAGGAAAATGAGAGTATGGAAATTCAGTCAATGGATTTCATCGTTCCGCCAGGTACCGGCCAGACTGTTGTGCGTTATGGGTACTATCTGGACAGAAATGGTGGTATGACGGGCGTAATCTTGTCACGTTTTCACGCGTTTGTTATGCGTAATTCAAATATTATTCGAGGCGTTTCAAGTGATTAAAAGGCTAAGCTCTGTTCTAAGGTGGTGATTTACCAGACCACGGATTGCGCAGTGAGTTAAATTTAATAGCCTGAAATACAAACCGAAACGGCGCCCTCATCATGGATGACATAGTGAGGGCGCTTTGCGTTCTGAAACTGAGGATGAATAAAAGCGACCAAAAAATTTGCTAATAAATGTTAATACAGCGCATAAATACGTACTTCGCCTCTCGACGCGGCGCGCTGAGCTGCCTATTATCCTTAGGCTTGTTCATTTTAAGATGTATCTGAGGGGAGAGAAGATGCGAGCTGCGTTTTTAGTGGGATGTGCTGCGCTGTTACTGTCGGCGTGTAGTAGCAATGATGAACCTGTTCAGCAGGCAACGGCGGCGCACGTGTCGCCGGGAATGCGTGCCGCGATGAGCAGCTCCGGCCAGGCAAACTGCGCCATGGTTGGCGGCTCGTTATCGGTCGCCCGCCAGCTTGATGGCTCCGCTATCGGCATGTGCGCATTGCCGAACGGCAAGCGCTGCAGCGAGCAGGCGCTGGCAGGCGGAAGCTGCGGTAACTATTAATTCATTAGGTCGGCGAGCTTATACACCAGCGTCTGGTCGGCGGTCGCCAGCGTTAGCTGCGTTTCCGTCAGGTCGACCTGCGCGCCTTCGCGCAGCATTTTGCTCAGCGTGGCGTCCAGCGCATTCAGCTGCGAGTCCGTGCAGAGCATGCGGGTCATCGCCAGCTCTTCAACCTTCAGCTCGCCGTCCGAGACTTTGCCCGTGCCGCTGAAGCGGTTGCACATATTACCTGAAACAGACATCTTGCCCGTAATGGGCATTTTTTCGCCGAAGCTCAGCTCCTGCGGCTTATCCGCGGCATTCAGCGGCTGCCCGTTAACGCTGGTCAGCACAAAACGGTGATGCTGAAGCTGTTCCGCTCTGGTTGACACCTTGCTGTTATAAACGCAGCCCGATAGCAACATTCCCGCCGCCAGCAGCGCAGCAAACTTGTTCATTTAGTCTCCATAAATATTTATCGTATTAATAAATGAAGGGAATTGTAACTTTATCGCAGGCGATTACTGTGGGGATTATCTGAATGTGCCCCCCGCAGAGGAGGAGCACAAAAGGGAAAGGAATATCAGACCAGCGCGTTAGGGCAGGTTTCGCCAGCATCCACCAGACGCAGGTTGTCGAGGGTGGTTTGTGAAATGCTGATCAGCGCTTCCGCGGTCAGAAACGCCTGGTGACCGGTAAACAGGACATTATGGCAGGCGGAGAGACGGCGGAACACATCATCCTGAATCACGTCATTAGACTTATCTTCAAAGAACAGATCGCGTTCGTTCTCATACACGTCCATCCCCAGCGCGCCAATTTTCTGATGCTTCAGGGCGTCGATCGCTGCCTGCGAATCGATGAGCGCGCCGCGGCTGGTGTTGATGATCATCACCCCGTCTTTCATACGATCGAACGCGGCATGGTTCAACAAATGGTAGTTTTCATCGGTCAGCGGGCAGTGCAGGGAAATAACGTCAGACTCCCGGTACAGGGTTTCAAGATCGACATACTCCACGCCCATATCCAGCGCGGCGGCGCTTGGGTAGGGATCAAATGCCAGCAGACGCATACCGAAGCCTTTCAGAATGCGCAGCGCGGCGACGCCGATTTTACCGGTACCGATAACGCCGGCGGTTTTACCGTGCATGGTGAAACCGGTTAGTCCTTCAAGGGAGAAGTTTGCATCGCGGGTGCGCTGATAGGCGCGATGAATACGGCGGTTCAGCGACATCATCATGCCGATCGCGTGCTCTGCGACCGCTTCCGGCGAGTAGGCCGGGACGCGCACCACGCGCAGGCCCAGCTCTTTCGCGGCATCGAGATCAACGTTGTTGAACCCCGCGCAGCGCAGCGCGATGTACTTCACGCCGTGGGCTTTCAGTTCTTCTAGTACCGGGCGGCTTCCGTCATCGTTTACGAAGATGCACACCGCTTCACAGCCGTTGGCGGTTTTGGCGGTTTTTTCGGTTAGCAGGAAGTCAAAAAATTCCAGTTCAAAGCCGTATGCATCATTGACGTGCTGCAGATACTTCTTGTCGTACTGTTTCGTACTGTATACAGCGATTTTCATAAGACTTTTCTCCAGTGATAATACCGTCACGGTAGCATAATTAAAATAATCTTACAAATGTTAAAAACTAGTTTAATCAGCAGGTTATAGTATTAATTCTAGAGCATATCGTAGAGTTAAGAAATCTCTTTAAAAGACAATACGTTTCATTAAAAGTTGAGGCTCAGCGCCCCTGGCGCCAGCAGGACCAGCGGCCAGAGTAAACCTGAACTGACGTTAGCGAGCTGAAACTGCCAGAGAGAGGTCCCGCTGGCGCCGGTGACCAGCGGCACGGTGGCGCGCAGCGGAGAGAGAAAGCGGCTAAAAAAGACCGCCCACGCGCCGTGGCGGCGCAGGAACAGCTGGCCGCGAGCGAGGCGTTCGGCATTAAGCCAGCGGATACGATGCAGATGGTGCCGGTAGCGGTAGCCCGTCAGCCACGAGAGCCAGAATCCGCCGATGGCGCCGAGGCTGGCGCTCATCCACATTAACAAAAAATGGCCGACGCTGGCCGATGCCAGGGTGCCGAACAGCAGCAGTCCGGAGGTGCCGGGGATCAGCAGCGAGATAACGGCGCAAGATTTCGTGAACGTCAGCAGGAAAACCATCAGCAATACCAATGAATAGCGGCTCTGAGCGTATTCCATCAGCGAGATAATTAAGTCCACAGCACCATCCGTTTACGTTCGCAGGTGTGAACCAGTGTCGCAGGCGAAAACTAAACCCCGGTTAAATAGCCGGCTGGTGAATCACATAGCGGCGACTACGCTTAAACGGGATGGAAACTTTAACTCACAGGTCGAACGTGCCACAATAGCGGCCTCTCGGCTTTTACTTATTTCGAATCAGGATATTAGCTGCCCATGAAGGGTAAATATAAAGCCGCCATCGCGCTATTATTAGCCCTCGTGCTGCTACCGCTGGCTTTGCTATTAACGCTCACCCACTGGGTGCCCACGCTGGCAGGTATCTGGCTACCGGCGGGAACCCGAATCTCACTCAATGAAAGCCCGCGACTGACGCGCTCCGCGCTGCGTATTCCGGATCTGCGCTACCTGGTCGGCGACTGCGAAATCGCACGCGTCGCCAATGCCTCGCTCTCGCGTCCCAGCCGCTGGCGTTTACATATCAGCGAGCTGGATATAAACAGCGCCTGCCTGAACAAGCTCCCGGAAAGCGAAGCCGCGCCGGGGGCGCCGAAAACCCTCGCCGAATGGCAATCAATGCTCCCTTACAGCTGGCTGACGATTGACAATCTGCGCCTGTCGCCGTGGGAGAAATGGCAGGGGCGGCTGGTGATGTCGCTAACGCCGCAGCAGCAGGATATCGGCTATGCCGGTAAAGAGGTTACCCTCCAGGCGCGGCTGCGCGGCCAGGCGCTGACGGTCAGCGATTTTTCCGCGCGTCTGGTGGAAGACCAGGCGCCGGTGAAGCTGGTGGGCGAGTTTCAGATGCCGCTGGTGCCGGACGGTTTGCCGGTCGACGGCCACCTGTTCAGCACCTTTGAATTTCCACAAACTCCCGGTCTTGTCGATGCCGAGCTGGAGTGGCAGAAGAACCGCGGGCAGCTGCTGGTCACGCCGCGCGGTGAAGTGGAGCCGATGCTTGACCTGCCGTGGGAAATCACCCCGGATCGTATCGTCATCAGCGATGGCCGCTGGCACACCGAATACGCGGGCAACGCGTTGAGCGGCCGGGTTGCGCTTTCGCTGGGCAACTGGCAGCAGGGCACCGAGCAGATGCAGGTCAGCGGGCGTCTTAACGTGCTCACTCAGGGCCAGGCCGGGAAGGGCAACGCCGTGCTGAATATCGGTCCCGGTAAGCTGAGCATGGACAGCAGCGACATGCCGCTACAGCTGACCGGCGAGGCCAAGCTCGGCGATCTGATTTTTTATGCCCGACTGCCCGCGCAGCTGAGCGGGCCGCTTACCGCGCCGGTGCTCAATTTTCACCCCGGCGCGCTGCTGCGTTCGCGCGGGCGGGTCATCGATTCGTTGAATATCGATGAAATCCGCTGGCCGCTGGCGGGCGTTAAAGTGACGCAACAGGGGGTTGATGGTCGCCTGCAGGCTATTCTACGGGCCCATGAGCAGGAGATGGGGGATTTTATCCTGCATCTTGATGGCCAGGCCGACAACTTTATGCCCGACCGCGGCCGCTGGCAGTGGCGCTACTGGGGCGATGGCCATTTCACCCCGATGCAGGCGCGCTGGGATGTTAAAGGCGCGGGCGAATGGGTTGATAGCGCCATTGTGCTCAACAGCCTGTCGACCGGTTTCGATAAGTTGCAGTATGGATCCATGCTGGTGAGTACCCCGCGCCTGACGCTGGAAAAACCGATCCACTGGCTGCGCGATGAGCAGCATCCCAAACTGACCGGCGCGCTGTCGCTGGATGCCGGGAAAACCACCTTCAGCGGCGGCAGCGAACTGCCGCCGTCAACGCTTAAGTTCAACATTGATGGCCGCGATCCGACCTGGTTCCGGTTCAGCGGCTCCCTGCATGCGCAAAAAATTGGCCCCGTGCGCGTGACCGGGCGCTGGGACGGCGAACGTCTGCGCGGCGAGGCGTGGTGGCCAAAACAGTCGCTGACCGTTTTCCAGCCGTTGGTGCCGCCGGAGTGGAAGATGAACCTGCGTGAGGGAACGCTCTACGCGCAGGTGGCATTCTCCGCCGCCGCCGGGCAGGGCTTCGAGGCGGGCGGTCACGGTGTGCTCAAAGACGGCAGCGCCTGGATGCCGGATAACCAGATCAACGGCGTCGATTTTGTGCTGCCGTTCCGCTTTAGCGGCGGCACCTGGCAGCTTGGCACCCGCCATCCGGTATCGCTGCGCATCGGCGAAGTCGTCAACCAGTTCACCGCGCGCAATCTGACGGCGGATCTCCAGGGCGCCTGGCCCTGGAGTGAAGACGCACCTTTACAGTTAAGCAACGTCAGCGTCGATATTCTCGGCGGCAAGCTGACCATGCAGCAGCTGCGGATGCCGCAGCACGATCCGGCGCTGCTGCGTCTGCAAAACATCTCCAGCAGCGAGTTAATTAGCGCGATTAAAGTGAAGCAGTTCGCCGTGTCCGGCCCGTTTAACGGCGCGCTGCCGCTGTGGCTGGATAACGATAAATGGATTATCAAGGACGGCTGGTTCAGCAATCCGGGGCCGATGACGATGCGTCTTGATAAAGACACCGCTGACGCGCTGGTGGCCGACAACGTCTCCGCTGGGGCGGCCATTAACTGGCTGCGCTATATGGAAGTGGCCACCTCGTGGACGCGGATCAACCTCGATAACCTCGGCGTACTGACGCTGAAGGCGACGATTAGCGGCACCAGCCGGGTAGAAGGCAAAAGCAATACGGTGCACTTAAACTACTCCCATGAAGAGAATATTTTTGACCTGTGGCGCAGCTTGCGTTTCGGCGACAATCTGCAGGCGTGGCTGGAGCAGAACGCCAGGCTGCCCGCGCCGCGCTGTCAGGACAGTCATACCTGTAAGGAACAACAATAATGATCAAACTATTCGCCGCCTTTCTGGCCACCGCGCTGCTGGCGGGCTGTACGCCGCGTATTGAAATCGCGGCATCGAAAGAGCCGATCACCATCAATATGAACGTCAAAATTGAGCATGAAATTCATATCAAGCTGGATAAAGACGTTGAGAATCTGCTCAAATCGCGTAGCGATCTGTTCTGAGGCGATGATGAGAATACGACTGATAACCGCCGCGCTGGCGCTGGTGCTGTTCAGCGCTCAGGCGCAGGCCCTGACCCTGAATGAGGCTCGCCAGCAGGGGCGGGTCGGCGAAACCCTCAACGGCTATCTTGAACCGCTGCGTCAGGATAAAGAAACCCTTGAGCTGGTGAAGCAGATCAACGCCGCCCGCAGCGACAGCTATCAGCAGCTGGCGGATGACAATAATCTACCGGTGGATCAGGTGGCGAAAATGGCCGGTCAGAAGCTGGTCGCCAGGGCGCAGCCGGGCGAGTACGTGAAGGGCCTTAACGGCAAATGGCTGAAAAAATAGCTATCGGCAGCGCTTGCGATACTCCCCCGGCGAGACGCCGAAGCGCTGCTTAAAGGCGGTGGAAAAATGGCTATGATCGCTGAAGCCCCAGTTGTAGCCGATCCCCGCCAGCTTTTCGTCATCATGGGCGCTTTGCAGCGCGCGGGCGCACAAATCGAGCCGACGATTTTTGATATATTGCGCCACCACCAGCCCCTTTTCCGCAAACAGCCGATAGAGGCTGCGCACCGACATGCCGGTTTCGCTGGCCAGCCACTCCGGGCGCAGATGTTCCGCCTGAATCGACTCATCGATTAACGCCATGATTTTCTGAAACTGCTTATCGCGCCGGGACGGCTGGGCCTCCTGATGATGCAGCATCGGGCGCAGCAGGCAGACGATGGCCTCCAGCGCCGCTTTGCTTTCGCTGGCCGAGAGTTCAGGGCTGTTCATGCTTTCATGCAGCAGGCGCTGGCTGAGCTGGACCATCGGCAGGCTTTTCGCCAGCCGGGTAGCGATGCTGATTTCACTGCCGCGCAGCTGTTGCTCCAGCAGCGATCTTGGCAGCAGCAGGGAGGCCTGACGCGAGGTTTGCTGCCAGATAATTGAACAGGGACGAGACGCGTCAATCAGGGTGATATCGCCGCTTTCCAGCATCGCCTGGCGGCCATCCTGCTCGATCGTTGCCTGGCCCGCGAGCTGGAAGACGGTATAAAACCAGGCGTCGTTATCGCGCTGGATCTCTTGTCGGGTGCGGTAAAGATTAATGCCGCAGGCGGTCACCGTGCTGACTTTCAGGTCGCCGGCATAGCTGGCGTCGATCTCACCGTGGAAATTATCAGCCAGCGGACGGGCGGCAAACTGCCCGCAGACCTGATTGATTTTTGCTAACCAATGCTGGTAGTTCTGCCCACGATTTGCCGTACTCATCGCGCATCCCTTGTAATAATAATGTTTTTGCATTGTTGCACTTATGATGCCGGAGGCAAGGGTCAACGGCGGAGTATATGAAAGAACTATTACCTGCTGCACATTTTCTGTCCGCCTCATCAACTTAATTGCGGCGCCTGTCACAGCGGCAACAGCGAATGTCACAGAGAAAAAAGCGTGAATCGCGACCCCGGCATAAACTGAAACCACTATCCGTGAACAATAAGGAAGGGGTATGTCCACATCACAGGTCGCGCTACTCGCCAGCGTGCAGCAGTTTTTAGACAGACAGCATGGGTTGTATCTTGACGGTGCGCAGCAGGCGGCAGAGAGCGAAAAGCGCTTAACCGTCTGGGATCCGGCCACCGGTCAGGCTATCGCCAGCACCGCGGATGCTAACGCCGCGGATGTCGATCGGGCGGTGATGTCCGCCTGGCGCGCTTTCGTTTCCCGCAGTTGGGCAGGGCGTACGCCCGCCGACCGCGAACGGATCCTGCTGCGTTTCGCCGATCTGGTGGAGCAGCACGGCGAGGAGCTGGCGCAGCTGGAGACCCTTGAACAGGGGAAATCGATTAACATTTCCCGCGCCTTTGAAGTGGGCTGCACGCTGAACTGGATGCGCTATACCGCCGGACTGACCACTAAAATCAGCGGCCGCACCCTCGACGTATCGATCCCCTTCCCGCAGGGCGCACGCTATCAGGCGTGGACCAAAAAAGAGCCGGTGGGCGTGGTGGCCGGGATCGTGCCGTGGAATTTCCCGTTGATGATCGGCATGTGGAAAGTGATGCCCGCGCTGGCGGCTGGCTGCTCGATCGTCATTAAGCCGTCGGAAACCACGCCGCTGACCCTGCTGCGGGTAGCGGAACTGGCAACCGAGGCCGGCGTACCGGACGGCGTTTTTAACGTGGTGACCGGCAGCGGCGCCGGGTGCGGCGCGGCGCTGACCTCGCATCTTCAGGTCGCCAAGGTGAGCTTTACCGGATCGACCGCTACCGGTAAACAGATTGCCCGCGTGGCCGCAGACCGACTGACCCGGGTCACGCTGGAGCTGGGCGGCAAGAACCCAGCCATCGTGCTGAAAGATGCCGATCCGCAGTGGGTTATTGAGGGATTAATGACCGGTAGCTTTCTGAATCAGGGGCAGGTGTGCGCCGCCAGTTCGCGAATTTATATCGAAGCGCCGCTGTTCGATACGCTGGTGAGCGGCTTCGAGCAGGCGGTGAAGTCGCTACAGGTCGGGCCCGGTATGCTCGAGAGCAGCCAGATTAACCCGGTGGTATCGCAGGTGCATTGCGCAAAAGTGGCGGCCTATCTTGATGAAGCCCGTCAGCAGAAGGCAGAGCTGATTAGCGGTAACGTGGGGCCGAATGCGCAGGGCTACTATATTGCGCCAACGCTGGTGATTAATCCCGACGCCGGGCTGCGCCTTAGCCGGGAAGAGGTTTTCGGTCCGGTGGTGAACCTGGTACGCGTGGCCGACGGGGAAGAGGCGCTGCGCCTGGCCAACGACAGCGATTTTGGCCTGACCGCCAGCGTCTGGACCCGCGACCTGAGCCAGGCGCTGAGCTATACCGATCGCCTGCAGGCGGGGACGGTGTGGGTCAACAGCCATACGCTGATCGACGCCAACCTGCCGTTCGGCGGCATGAAGCAGTCCGGTACCGGCCGCGATTTCGGCCCCGACTGGCTGGATGACTGGTGCGAAACAAAGTCGGTCTGCGTGCGCTACTAGCCGCCTTTTCCCCGGTGGCGGCTGGCGCCTTACCGGGGCTACAAGCGCGTAACTTGCGGATTCTGTCGCCAGTCCTGCGGCAAAATCCGCGCCTCGATACCTCAAATCCGGCTTATCTCCGTATGCCCGGTGGCGCCTTTCTCCGGGAGTAAACCGTCACTCCAGCAAGGACGGGTCGGCGTCGATCATCATCTGCTTCATCTCTGCAAAATGCTGGCGTGAAAAGTCGGCGATCCCCTCCCAGTCCTGCGCGGTTTTCTCCGCCACCGCAGCGGAGAGCACTTTCAGCGGCTGCCCCGTTGACCAGGCGGTCACCAGAATCTGGCAGGCGCGCTCCAGAGTCCAGATATCATCGAAAGCCTCGCCAATCGACGGTGCGGTCACCAGTACGCCGTGGTTGCCCATCAGCAGCCGGCGCTTGTCGGCCAGCAGCGACGCCAGACGCGCGCCTTCCGCCGTGGTGTCCGCCATGCCGCCGTACAACCTATCGACGGCTACCCGATTGAAATAGCGCGCCGTGTTCTGATCGATCGGCGGGATATGCGGCGTCTCGAGGCAAGCAACGCTGGTGGTATACACCGGATGCAGGTGCAGTACCACCCGCACCTCCGGCAGGCGCTGGTGGATCTGCCCGTGAATCGCCCACGCCGTGGCGTCCACGTCCGCTCGCCGGGCGCAGGCTTCATCATCGGCGTCCAGCAGCAGCAGGTCGCTGGCGCGGATGCGCGAAAAGTGTTTCCACTTCGGATTCAGCAGGAATTTTTTGCCGTCCGCCGAGATGGCCGCGCTAAAGTGGTTGGCCACCGCTTCGTGCATCCCGAGATGGGCGATGATGCGAAAGGTCGCTGCCAGGTCGATACGCGTCTGTTCTTCATAAGAGCGGGCCATATGATTACTCCGCTTTCGGCATCAAAGTCTGCAGATCCTCTGGCGTCGGCGCCTGGAAGTTATATTTCTTCAGCAGCGCGGCGTATTCCGGCGTCGCGCTGTATTTCTTCAGCCCTTCCTCCAGCGCGGTTTTCACTTCGCTATTGCCTTTTTTCACCCCAAAGCCGTTGAGCACCGGATAGATCAAGGTTTCGGAAGAGATGGTCACCCGATCGCCAAGCTTGTCGATCACGCCGCGCGCCACCGCCGCATCGGTGATTTGCGCCTCAACCGCCCGCGAGAGCAGCGCCTGGGTGGTTTGCGGGTCGGTGGTGTATTCACTGAGCGCTATCGGCTTCAGGCCCTTTTTCACGCAGTAGTCAGCGGAGAGCTTTTGCAGCTGCGCCAGCCATGACGTCGCCCCCATTGAACCAATTTTGTGGCCGCAAAACGCTTCCGGCGTTTTCGGCTGATAGTCGCTGCCTTTCAGCGCGAGGATCGCTTCGCCGCTTTTCAGATAGGGCACCATATCGATAACCTTCAGACGCTCGGCGGTGATGTACATTGACGAGTTGGTGATATCGAAGCGTCCGCCCTGCAAGCCCGGAATCAAATTCGGAAACCGGGTATCAATATTCACCGCCTCGCGGCCCATGGCTTTCGCCAGCCCGGCAAGAAACTCGATATCGAACCCGGCGGGCTTGTTGTTTTCCATATATTCATACGGGAAAAAGGTCATATCCGAACCGGCGGTGATTTTCCCCGGCTGCTGGAAGGCCTGAGCGCTAAAGGACGACAGGGCGCCGGCGGTGCAAAGGAGCAGGGCAGCAGGGCGGAAAGCTTTAAAACGTTTCATACAACCTCCAGAGAGTGGGCAAATTACATGCTGGCGCGATCGGTACCGGCCTGCTGGACGAAAAAGGATGCGCCGCGCGGTTTTTGCGGCAGGCGTAAATGATTCACGGTACTGCGCACCAGGCCGCTCTCTTCCCCGGCAACCATCTGCCCGGCGTGCGCGCTGGGCAGCGGATTTTCGCCGTACGGCAGGGCATCTTCCGCCGCGTAGACGCTGATAAACAGCGTCCGCGGCAGGTCGGTTTCATTGGGGCTGGAGGCGTGGAGCAGACGAGTATGCATAAAGCACACCGATCCCGCCGGGCCAAAACAGGCCTGCGGCTGCTGGCAGTGGGTCGCTTCAACCTCCCGATCCACGGCGCCGGTAAAACGATCGTTTTGCCAGTGGGACCACAGCGGTCCCCGATGGCTTCCCGGCACCACGTTGAGCGGACCGTTCTCCGGCGTCACTTCGCTGACCATCAGCAGGGCGGTGATGATGTCGTCGTTGCTGTGGGGGGTAAACAGAAAATCCTGGTGCCACTTCACCTGCGTGGCGGTGTGCGGCAGCTTGGAGTTGATTTTGCTGTGATGGAAGCGGGTCCCGCTGCCGCCGATCAGCTGGCCGGCAATCGCCGCCATTCTCGAATCAAGCGCGGCCTGGCGGTAGGCGGCGGAAATCTCCGTGGGGGAACTCACCCGGCGCAGCGACGGATGATGGGGCGCGTGGTCGCTTTCGAGATCGAAACGCGGCCGACCGTCCAGGGTTTCGCCCCACACTTCGCTATGCTGTCGGCTCTCTTCGACCCAGGCGTCGAAATCGGCCTGCAGCAGCGCGACTTCCTCGGCGGAAAACACCTCTTCGACAACCAGAAAACCCTGCTGATGAAACTGTTCGATTTGCCACTGCGCGATCATATTTTTCTCCTTTCGGGAACGGAGGCGTTAAGCCAAAGAGACATCTTTCAGGAAGGCGTCCACGCGCGGATGCTGGCCGTCGCGCATTGCCTGAGGCGTGTCGTCGCAGACCACGCGTCCTTTTTCCATAAACACAATTCGATCGGAAACCTTAAAGGCGAAGTTCATTTCATGGGTGACGATCACCATGGTGATGCCTTCATGGGCCAGCGATTCGATAACCTGCAGAACCTCGTTAACTTTTTCCGGATCCAGCGCCGAGGTGGGCTCATCGAACAGCATAATTTGTGGGCGCATCATCAGGGCGCGGGCAATCGCTACCCGCTGCTGCTGGCCGCCGGAAAGCTGATGCGGATATTTCCACGCGTGTTCCAGCATGCCGACTTTATGCAGCAGTTCGCAGGCGTGCTGCTTCAGCTCGCTTTCGCTGGCCAGATGGTGATAGCGAGGCGCCAGCAGCAGGTTGCCGAGTACGGTCAGGTGGGGGAACAGGTTGAAGCTCTGGAAGACCATGCCGATATTCTGGCGATGCTCGCTGTTCTCCATAAAACGCGGCTTCTGCTGCCCCTGGCGGTCAAGGTGAATAAAGGGCTGGCCGTTGATTTTGATCTCGCCGTTATCAATCTGCTCAAGGCCGTTCAGCAGGCGGATCAGCGTGGTTTTACCGGAGCCGGACGGGCCGATGACGGAGACCACTTCGCCGGGCTGAATTTGCAGGCTGACGGCGCCCAGCACTTCGACATTGTTATAGGCTTTATGCAGCTTTGACGCCTGTAGCGCCGGTTCCTGCGCGACGCTAACGCTGCGGGCCGTTGCCGGACGCCGCGCGGTGGCCAACTGCTGCATTTCTTCATCCACCGGTCGCGTGGTCTTACGCTGGGTGACGTCGAGCCAGGTCTCGAGGCGCTTAAGCAGGAAATCAAACACCGTGACGATCAGGATGTAGTAAAACGCCACCGCCGCCATGGTCTCCATGACGAGGAAATTCTGCGAATAGAGCCGCTGGCCGACCATTAAGATCTCGGTCAGGGAGATAACCGACACCAGCGAGCTGAGCTTGACGATGGCGATATACTCATTAGCCAGCGCCGGCAGGGCGACGCGCAGCGCCTGCGGGATCACCACACGCCACTGGGTGCCGGCATAGCGCAGCCCGAGCGCGCGGGCGGCTTCGCTCTGTCCTTTCGGAATCGACAGCAGTCCGCCGCGATGAATTTCAGCAATATAGGCGGCTTCGCTCAGCACCATCGCCAGCAGTCCGGCCCAGAACGGGTCGTTCAGCACCGGGGCGAAGGCGGGCAGCGCCTGCGGCATGTTGTAAACAAAAATCAGCAGCACCAGCAGCGGCATGCTGCGAAACAGCCAGATATAGAGGCGGGCAGGCGCGTTAAACAGCTTGCGCGGCGACTGTTTGGCCAGCGCCAGAATAAACCCCAGCACAATACTGAAAGCCCAGGTCAGCAAACTTAATTTGATGACGGTCCAGGTGGCCTGCCAGAAATCGACATCGCTGAGCAGGCTTAACATATAGTTCCAGTTAAACGTCATGGGCTATTTCACTCGCCATAATTAACGGAAATTAAGGCGATTCTCCTGTTCTAAAATGGGGAGCCGCCGGCGTTCATCTTGCCATGACACTATGCTGGCACTCTTCGACCGGTGGCAATTAGTAAATTTTTGGCCTTTAAGTTTAAAAAAACTATACAGCTATATTAACCTCAGGGAATTTAACGCAATTAATGAGAAACAGCATTGAAACAACTTAAAAACAATCACCCTTATTTTTAAACCTGATTTTTCGTAAAATGACAATTTGTGCAATATTGGGGCGCGCCGCGGGCGAATAAGGTGCAGGGCGATGCTTTATGGTGCAATACGCGAAATCAGGCAAAAAAGAGGGCGGGTTATTAAATAGAAACGACGGCTATTTGCCGACGAGGTAAAGCGCAAACGGCATGGCACGATGATTGCAGGCTGCTTATCGTAAAACTAAGCCCGTTCGTAATAAGACAATATTTTATCAATGGTGAAGCGATGAACCGATTTACCCTCAAACAGCTTAAATATTTCGTGACGGTGGTGGAAACGGAGAGTATCGCTGAGGCTTCCCGTCAGCTGCACATTGCCCAGCCGTCGATCTCTATTGCGATTAAAAACCTCGAAAGTACCTTCGACCAGCAGCTGTTTATTCGTCACCATGCGCAGGGCGTATCCCTGACCTCAAGCGGGCGGCGCTTCTACGATAAAGCCAAAGAGCTGCTGCGGCTGTCCTATGAGTTTGAGCAGAACTCGCGGGCGGATAAAGAGCTGGTATCCGGGACTATTTCCGTCGGCTGCTTTGAATCCGTCGCGCCGCTGTATATGCCAAAACTGGTGGCGGGGTTTAAAAAAATGTATCCCGAAATCACTCTCCAGCTCTACGACGGCGAACAGCATGAACTGATGCACGGTCTGCACCGCGGGCGCTTCGATCTGGCGCTGGTCTACGACCTTGAGCTGGGTCACTCCATTAATAAAGAGCTGCTGAACGCCCCGCATAAACCCTATGCTTTGCTGCCCGCTTCTCATCCGCTGGCGCAGAAAAAATGCGTCACGCTTCAGGAATTAAGCCGGGAACCGATGATTTTGCTCGATGCGGTCCCCAGCAAAAACTATTTTGTCTCGATATTTAAAGAGAAAGGTTATCACCCGGAAGTGGCCTACAGTTCGCCGTCCATAGAAATGGTGCGTTGTATGGTCGGGCAGGGATTAGGCTTTTCGGTACTGGTTACCCGTCCGCTGTGCGATATGACCTATGACGGCGAAAAGCTGGTGCAGCTGGATATTGCCGACGAAATGCCCGCATCGACATTAATTATGGCGCATCTTGCCAATAATGAACCCACGCGTCCGACGCAGCTATTTATGGATTATTGCCGCAGCATAGAATTAACGCCGCATCAGCACGCGTAATTTAATTAACGCGGCCGCAAGCGTTATTTTCTTGTCGCGTTATTCAGCCTCGTAAATTTCTATTCAGACGATCGTTTTATAATAATTTACCATTTCATCACACTTACTTAACCTGAGTTCTGTCAATCCCGGCGGATAAGCCGGACAACCGTGCTTGAAGGACACAGATATGACAGAGCAGATTACAGAGATCGATACCCTGGTGGTAGGCGCGGGGCAGGCTGGCGTCGCCATGAGCGAGCATCTGACGCATCACGGCATTCCGCATCTGGTGCTGGAAAAAAAGCGCATCGCTGAGGCCTGGCGCAGCGGCCGCTGGGATTCGCTGGTGGCCAACGGCCCGGCCTGGCACGATCGGTTTCCCGGCATGACCTTTCCCGACTGCGACGCCGACAGCTTTGTCGCCAAAGAGCAGATCGCCGACTACTTCGCCGCGTATGCCAAAACCTTTAATGCACCGATCAAAACCGGCGTTGAGGTCTTTAGCGCCGAGCGCTTAAACGGCCGTCCGGGGTTTCGCGTGGAAACGTCACTGGGCGTGATTGAGGCGCAGCGTATCGTCGCCGCTACCGGGCCGTTCCAGCGCCCGGTGATACCGGCCATCGCGCCGCAGGATAGCGCTGTACAGCAGATTCATTCTGCGCACTATTTCAACCCGCAGCAGCTTCCGGAAGGCGGCGTGCTGGTGGTTGGCGCGGGGTCGTCCGGCGTGCAAATCGCCGATGAGCTCCGCCGGGCGGGGCGCGCGGTATGGCTCTCCGTCGGCGCGCACGATCGCCCGCCGCGCCGCTACCGCCAGCGCGATTTTTGCTGGTGGCTGGGGGTGTTAGGGCTGTGGGATGCGGCGGCCAATCAGCCCGGCAAAGAGCACGTGACGATTGCGGTCAGCGGCGCGCGCGGCGGTCATACCGTTGATTTTCGCCAGCTGGCGCACCAGGGAATTACCCTGGTCGGACAGACGCACGGCTTTACCGAGGGCAAAGCCGTTTTCCGTGCCGATCTGGCGGACAACATTCGTCTCGGCGACGCCTCCTATCTGGCGCTGCTCGACGCCGCGGATGAGTATATCGCTCGCAACGGGCTGTCGCTGCCGGAAGAGCCGGAAGCGCGCTTTTTCCTGCCCGACCCCGATTGCCTGACCCAGCCCCTCACCGAGCTCGACCTGGCAGCCGCGGGGGTGAGCTGCATTATCTGGGCTACCGGCTATACCACCGATTACCGCTGGCTGAAGGTCAACGCCTTTAATGAACAGCAGCGCCCGCAGCATCATCGCGGCGTTTCCAGCGAACCGGGCGTCTATTTCCTCGGTCTGCCGTGGCTCTCCCGCCGTGGCTCAACCTTTATCTGGGGCGTCTGGCACGATGCGAAATATATCGCCGATCAGATTGCCATTCAGCGCCAGTATCAACGCTATCAACCTTCCTGCTAATGCCTGATTTGAGGACGCAACCTATGCCAACCCATACCCGTATTCGGATGTTTAACACCAAAGAAACCTATCCCAATCAGACGCTCAATAACGATCTGTGCCAGGCGGTGCGCGCGGGAAACACCGTGTACGTTCGCGGCCAGGTGGGTACCGATTTTGACGGCAATCTGATTGGGCTGGGCGACGCGCGCGCCCAGGCGGAACAGGCGATGAAGAACGTTAAACAGCTGCTGGAAGAGGCCGGCAGCGATCTGACGCATATTGTGAAAACGACGACCTATCTGATCGACCCGCGCTACCGCGAACCGGTGTACCAGGAAGTGGGGAAATGGCTTAAAGGCGTGTTTCCTATTTCGACCGGCGTGGTAGTGTCGGCTCTCGCCCAACCGCAGTGGCTGATGGAAATTGACGTCACGGCGGTGATCCCTGACGACTGGCATGCGCAGGAGGCACCATGACCCTCTCTATTTCCGCCCTGTGCCCGGAGTCAGGTCAACTGGGCATTGCGATTAGCTCATCCAGCATTGCCGTTGGCGCCCGCTGCCCGTGGCTGCTGGCGGGCGTTGGCGCGGTGTCCAGCCAGAACATCACGCTGCCCGCGCTCGGACCGCAGATTCTTGCCGGGCTTGAGGCGGGGCTCACGCCGCAGCAGGCCCTGACGCAGGCGCTGGGCGAAGACCGGTTTAGCGATTACCGCCAGGTGGCGGTCATCGACGCCAGCGGCGAGAGCGCCGTGTTCAGCGGCGAACATACGCTCGGCATCTGGCAGCTGGCGCAGGGCGAGAACTGCGTGGCGGCGGGGAATATGCTGGCCAACCCGCAGGTGATTACCGCCATGACGGCGGCGTTCGAAGCCGCCAGCGGCGAACTGGCCAGCCGCCTGATTGCGGCTCTGCAGGCGGGTATCGATGCGGGCGGCGAAGCCGGGCCGGAGCACTCGGCGGCGCTTAAAGTCGTGGAGGATTACGCCTGGCCGGTGGTGGATTTACGCGTCGACTGGGCGGAAGAACGCCCGGTAGCGGCGCTGGAAGCGCTGTGGCTGGCCTACGAGCCGCAGATGGAAGCGTACATCACCCGCGCGCTTGACCCGCGCGAAGCGCCGACCTACGGGGTGCCGGGCGATGAATAACCGCGTGCGTGAGATCCTCGGCGCGCTGCTGGCGTTTGATACCACCAGCCGCGAGTCGAATCTGGCGCTGATTGCCTGGATCGGCGACTTTCTGCGCGCGCGCGGCGTGACGTCGCAGCTGTTTTATGACGACGAAGGGCGCAAGGCAAACCTCTATGCCCGCCTTGGGCCAACCGGCCCCGGCGGGGTGATGCTCTCCGGCCATACCGACGTGGTGCCGGTGGATGGTCAGGCGTGGACGGTGCCGCCGTTCGCCCTTACCGAACGTGACGGGCGCTACTACGGTCGCGGCAGCGCGGATATGAAAGGGTTTATCGCCTGCGTGCTGGCGTCGCTGGAGGCGTTTCTTGCCGCGCCGCTGCGGATGCCGCTGCACCTGGGATTCTCTTATGATGAGGAGGTTGGCTGCCTGGGCGTGCGCAGCCTGGTGGATTTTCTCCGCGCCTCCGCCGGGAAACCGGCGCTGTGCATTATCGGCGAGCCGACCGACATGCGCCCGGTCTACGGCCATAAAGGTAAGCTCGCGGTGCGCTGCCGCGTGGAAGGGCACGCCTGCCACTCGGCCTACGCCCCGGAAGGGGTTAACGCGATCAGCTACGCGGCAAGGCTGATTTCCCGGCTGGACGTGCTGGGTGAAAGCCTTGCGCAGCAGCAGGATAGCCGGTTTTCGCCGCCCTCGGGCACGCTGCAGGTGGGGACGATTCACGGCGGCGCGGCGCTGAATATCGTTCCGCAATCCTGCTGGTTCGACTTTGAAATTCGCTATTTACCCGGCACGCGCCCGCAGGCCGTGACCGACGCCCTGGGCGATTATGCCCGCGAGCAGCTGCTTCCGGCGATGCGCAAGGTGGCGCAGCGCAGCGATATTCATTTCCAGACGCTGAGCCACTATCCGGGGCTGCTGAGTGACCCGCAGTCAGAGTTCGCCCGCTGGCTGGCGCAGTGGTGCGGCAGCGATGATTTCACCACCGTCGCCTATGGTACCGAAGGCGGCCTGTTTGACGAGGCGGGGGTCGCGACGCTGATCTGTGGGCCGGGCAGCATGGCGCAGGGCCACAAGGCGGACGAATATATCAGTATCCCCCAGACCGAACGCTGTATGGCGATGCTGGAAAACCTTTGCGCCTGGATGCGCGCCGATCCCTCCGATTCTCTTCGCTGATTTATCAACACAGGATGGCGACTATGCAAAACCCGAACTCCCCGCTTATTGATCAACAGACCATCGACCGCTGGCAGGCCGACGGCGTCGTGCTACTTAAAGGCGTGTTCACGCCGTGGATCGAGAGCCTGTCGCGCGGCGTCGCCGCGCTGATGGCGAACCCCAGCGAGTACGGTCACGCGCGAACGGTGATCCCCGAGGACGGCTCGGCGCCGTTTTTTCAGGACTATTGCAACTGGCAACGAATCCCGGAATTTCGCGATTTTGTTTTTCAGTCGCCGGCGGCGGAGATCGCCGCGGCGCTGATGGGGTCGCAGACGGCGAAGTTTTTCCACGAGCACACGCTGGTGAAACAGCCCGGCGGCAGTACGGTAACGCCATGGCACCACGATCAGCCCTATTACTGCGTGGAGGGGCGGCAGAATGTCAGTCTGTGGATCCCGCTCGATCCGGTAGCGGAGGCGATTTCGCTGCGCTGTATTCGCGGTTCCCATCGCTGGGACGATGAGTTCAGCCCAACGCGGTTTAACGGTTCAAAGCTCTATTCCCATTCGCGCTTTAAAGAGCTGCCGGACATTGATGCCCATCAGGAGGATTACGATATCGTCAGCTGGGCGCTGGAGCCGGGCGATGCGGTCGCTTTTCATTTCCGCACGCTGCATGGGGCAAAGGGCAATTCAACCGCCCGCGCGCGGCGGGTATTTTCCGCCCGTTGGGTAGGGGATGATGCGACATTCGCCGACCGCGGCGGCGTGACGTCGCCGCCGTTTCCGGGGCTTAAGCTTCGCGACGGAGAACAGCTTGTCGCCGATGAGTTTCCGCAGGTCTGGCCGCGGTAGCGGCGGCAGGGCGGGCGAGGCCCCGCCCATCTTGCAGCGAAAGGTTTTCACTCACTGACTGAGGGGATTGAAGCTCCTTAATTTTTTGCTTTAAGGGCTAAGGGAGGAAATTGATATGACTCGGTTACTCGTGGTTATGATCTCTTAGAAAGACGGTCAGTACGTCCTTGGGTGGGGTTACACCACTTTCTGAAAGTAGCCAACCTACAGCGCCGCGATGATATGTTCCGTGAAACAGCACATGATTGAGCATATCGACCGCCTTCATCTCACCAGGTCCGCCATCGACAAACTGGAATTTAATGGTTTCAGCAAGGTCAACGGGGGACATAGCATTGACGTATTGAATATACCAGTCTGTACATTCAGTCATCGTTCTCAGAAGTTCATCGGCAGAGGGCGTCTCTGGCGTGTTCAGTGCGGTGTAGGAGTGCTTCTGGCCGGTAATGTTAGCGCGGAAGATCATATCAACCACATGTATGTGATTCATTAATCTGAGCGTCAGATGGCGTTTTTCTGCATTCGCAGACGCATCAATTTTTTTAATCGCTTGTAGCGTTTCAATATCTATCCAGCGTTTGTATCTAAACAGCGTAGCTATTTTGTCAGTACCCATGCGTCACCTCTTTTATCTATTTTGTGATTATATCAGTAACATTCAGTACCGCTGGCAGGGCGGTACTGTTGCTTTAGCGTAGGCCGCCGTCAGGTTTATATGCCGTTTATGACGTCAGCCGATAGTGCGACTGCACCAGTCCCGAAGGGAAGCTGCGGCTTGATAACAGCGTCAAATCGATATCCCTGGTCAGGGATCCGAACAATGGTTTTCCCGAACCGAGCAGGACAGGAACGGTCGTGATAACGATATCGGCGACCAGACCTTCACGCAGGAACGACTGTATTACCTGCCCGCCATCCAGATAGACGCGATGCGCGTTTTGCGCCGCCAGGTCAGCAAGCACTTCCCCCGGCGTGCGGCTTGAGAGCTGCACTTTGCCCTTCAGCGCCTCGGGAATGGCGGTATCGGTTAGCTGTCGGGAGAGAACCAGCACGGGTCGATCGTAAGGCCATTGGTCAAAAGTCAGCGCTTTCTCATAGCTCCCCCGGCCCATAACGATCCAATCTTTGTCCGCGATGAATGCGGCATAGCCATGATCTTCTGTTGGGTCATCGCGCTGCAACAGCCAGTCGATATCGCCATCCTGTCGGGCGATATAACCATCAAGACTGACCGCGATAAAAACATGTGTGGTGACCATCAAGTGCTCCGTATACAGCTTATATTTATGCCGTTGAGTTTAGGGGGAGGTGTTTTGTCCACATAATATGATTCAAGCTTTTCCAGCCAAAATATTCAACATGCGGCGCAATGGTTCCGCTGCTCCCCACAATAGCTGATCGCCAACCGTCAGGACCGAGTAGATAGGTTCATTGTTTAGCGACATTTTCTTGTAACGGCCAATACCAACCTTAAGCGAACCGCTGATACAGGCCGGTGTCAGGGTACTGACACTCTCTTCCTTGTTATTGGGCACATAGTTAACCCAGGGGTGGGAATTCATCACTAATTCGGCAAATTCCTCTTCGTTGACTTCACGCTTGAGCTTAAGGGTTATAGCAGCGCTGTGGCAGCGGATCACGCCGACGCGTATGCATAAGCCGTTTACCGGGATCGTACCGGGAGACAGGCCTAAAATTTTGTTGGTTTCCGCCTCACCTTTCCATTCTTCACGGCTATTGCCATCGCCTAAATCGCTGTCAATCCAGGGAATGATGCTGCCCATCAAAGGTGCACCGAAGTTTTGGGTCGGCATATCAGCGCTGTTAATCAATTCACTGACCTTATTAACTAACGGAAGCACTGAACCTGAGGATGCCAGCTCATCCGGAGATAAATGGCGGCTTATGTAGGCACTTTGCGCAATGAGTTCCCGTACATACTGTGCACCAGCACCCGATGCGGACTGGTAGGTCATCACACTCATCCATTCGATCAAGTCAGCCTTTATCAACCCAGCCAGCCCCATAAGACTCAGCGTAATGGAACAGTTGCCGCCGACAAAAAGTTTAATACCTTCTTTAATTGCACGATCGATATTGTTGCGGTTGACGGGGTCGAGAATAATGCAGGCTTTCTCATCCATCCGTAGCGCTGAGGCCGCGTCAATCCAGTAGCCTTCCCAGCCATGGTTAAGCAAAGCAGGGTATATTGCTTTGGTATAATCCCCGCCCTGGCAGGTTATGATGATGTCCATTTCGGCCAGCGCACTTACGGAATTAGCATCTTTAAGTGTGTAGCTGACGCCATCAATGACAGGACCGGCGGCTCCTGCACTGGAGGTGCTGAAAAAATGCGCCGATATATTGTCGAAGTCGTTCTCTTCGATCATTCGCTGTAGCAAAACAGAACCGACCATTCCTCGCCAACCAACAATGCCAACCTGCTTCATTTGCTTAACCCTAATTACGTTATGAGAATGTTAATTTTCTTCGAGGCACGTTATATCTCATTCCAAATTAAAGGTCATTACGAACAACATCCGATTCCGTCATTATTAAAATGTTTCATATAGCATCAGCGATTTTTATCTCTTCCATAGCTAAAAATCCATTGCAAGTATTTGATATGAAATCAATAATATTCAGGTCGATATCCTGCGGTATTCGCGTTTAAAGGAAAGAACAGGCTTAAGACATCCGCTTCTGGCATATAGCTGCCAGACTCAACAAAGCCAGGGTTTGCAATGAGGAGGAGCGGGCCTTCAATGATGTGTATCAGACTCTCTTTTACATTCCGGCCACTTAAGCGGCCGGAAGTATCGTTTAAACCCGTTCAGAATACGCTTTCAGCATGGCAAGGAGCGCCCGTCGTGCCGCATCGTCCGCGATATTTTCAGGCAGCGCATCAGCGCGGAGATTGATATAAGCGTCAACCGCCTTGCTGATGGCGATGCTGACGGAGTCACGATCGTGCGTGGCCAGCGTGGAGGTCAGCAGGCCCTCAGGATCGATATTGTGGCATTCAATGCGGCGAACCCCACGCTGCGGTAGATTGGCGCGGCGGTACAGCATCGGTCCCAGCACTTGCTCCCGGAAGAATGACAGCATACCCATCGCTTCGAAAAGTTCGCCCCTTCCCAGTTTAACCACCGCATAATGAAGCCAGATCCAGGCTCGGGACTCAAACCACTCCGGCGTCATGTCAGGCCACTGGGCCCGAAATTGTGCCAGATGTCGCTCCAGGGCATGGCGATCGCGAGAAAATAACACTACCGGCTCCTCAACGCGTTGAGTGAGCATGTCCAGGGTGACAAATTTCAGATCGACATGGAGGAGTTCAGGGCCATACAGGCATATCAGCAGGCGAGGCTCTCCGACATGTTCCCCTGTGAACGCATGCAGCAGGTTGCCTGCTGTTCCGGCGAACGCCACACGCTGCTCCATGATTTCATCGTAGTAGAGAGGGTCTACCACAACGACAAAATCCAAATCGGAGTATTTATCAAATCCGCCATGAATAAGCGATCCGCCCCCGAGCAGGGAGTGAATCCGGGCGTCAGACTGAACGTTAAGCTTGAGTTGCTCTGCAAAACTTCTGTGTAAATCGGGTAACGTACTAAGCATACTTTTTCCTGTTCACAAAAAATACAAAGCATTACAGAATATCGAGTTCGGTATATTCGGGCCAGATATTTTTGCAGGAAGCGTCGTTTCCTCATTGAGTCTCGGGTCCACTATGGGTGGATAGCCTGAGCCACGTAGCCCGATCCTCCGCTACGCCCGCCGTCAGGGTTTTCAGGCAGGATGGAAACGCTGGCGGATAGTCCCGCCACCAGTTCAATCCCTTCCGGTATCTTATCTAACTGAATACGAACGGGGACTCGCTGCGCAAGTCGCACCCAGCTGAAGGTGGGATTGACATCCGGCAGCCCCAGTCCGCCCGTCTCGTCATTGCTATCATCGATCCCCCGGCCGATACTCTCCACGTGCCCGGTGATGAGCGGGTCAAACCCCATCAGAGAAATGTGTGCGGCGCTTCCGACGCGAATATGACGCAGCTTAGTCTCTTCAAAATAGCCCACCACCCAGAAACTGTGCGCATCGATCACGGCGATCTTTGTCTCTCCCGCCGCGGCGTAGTCGCCGGGGCGGAGCCGAAGATGCGTCACGTAGCCGGTAACCGGGGCGCGCACCGTTGCATGGGATAAATTCAGCTGCGCCAGTTCCAGCGCAGCCAGCGCCCCCTGATAATTGGCCGCCGCGACGCGCGCTGCGCTGCCTGTTTGCTGGATATCCTCGCCGGAAATGACCCCTTTGATGAGCGCGCGTCGCCGGGCGGCATCCTGGCGCATCAGCATTTCATGACGTTTTGCTTCGACGTCGGCCTGCGCGCTGAGCACCGCCAGCTTCAGCCAGCGCGGGTCGATGGCATAAAGCACATCGCCGCGGTTAACCCACTGATTATCCCGCACTGCCACGCTGCTCACCGGCCCGGAAACATCCGGCGCAATCTGCACCACATCTGCCCGAACCCGGCCATCGCGCGTCCAGGGCGTCTGCGCATACTGTTTCCAGAAAATAAACGCCACGCAGGCCGCTACCGCTACTGCGATTAACGTCAGCGCGTAACGGCCCAGCAAAGAGAAAAAAGATTTCATGCGAATAACCCCAGTGTGGTCAGGCCCTGCAAAAGCAGGAAAAAGGTCACGATATAGGTTGAAACATCAAGCAGCGGGCGTAAGGGCAAGCGGCGGTAAAGCCTGCTGCAGGAGAAAAGCGGTACGAGTAGCAGCGTACAGACCAGGGCAATGAGCGCGGTCAGCAGCAGTCCGGGGATAAAAACGCCCCCGATATTGATGTCATTTATCATGGGTGGGTTCCTCGTTCTGCGTCCGTAACGCGCAGTGCAGATCGACCAGTCGGTCGACAAACTGGCATGATTGTTCCTCCCTCGCGGGCAAGCAGCGGTTCGCCATGGCGGCAATGCGCTCGCGTAAGGCTTCGGTCTCCGTTGTGTGGGTAAGACGAGAAAGCACCTCGTGGATATCGCTGCCGGCGGGCGTTTCGCAACGGCGCAGGCGCATCACGCAGAGGCCTATGCGCAGAAAGTGCACCAGGCGATCGAGCGCCCGGGCGGAGGACTGCCCGCTGCGCGGCAAGCGTGGTAGCAGCAGGGCGGCCCGGTCGATCATCAGATTGGTCCAGTGCGTTTCATCGCCTTTAAATACGCCGCTCACGCTGCGGCGAATATCGCGTTGGCACAGTTTCAGCAGACGCTTTATCGCCGCGTCCGCCTGTACGGTTTGCAGCAGACTCATGCCGATAACCGCAAAGCCGGTCGCGAAAAACAGGGCGATCGCGGTGTTGGCCGCGTCGGCGAAGTCGCCGCTGTAGCGCGCGCCCAGCTCGCACAGTACCGGCAGCGTCAGGGTGATCCCCATGGCCATAAAGGTCGTGGGGGGCCGCGCCTGCAGCGATCCGGCAAGCAGATAGACCGGGGCAAGCACCGCCACCAGCACGGGGAAATCGCTGAGCGGAGGAAGCAGGGCGAAGCTATAGATAAGGCTTATCACTACGCCCCAGACAGAGCCGATAATATATTTCACAATATGCGGGGCCGGCGTGTCGAAACTGCCAAACAGCGTGCAGCAAACACCAAGAATTGACACCGCCGTGCCGCCATCGGGCCAGGCAGAGTAAATCCATAGCAGACAGCCGCTCAGAATGATGACAAAAGCGCCCAACGCCGTGCGGGCGGCGCTGAGGGGATCGCGATGGAAAACGTATCCGGTCGCCGCACGATCTTCCGCCTGCGCTGGCGCAGGCCTGGCGTGATGAATGGCCTCCGAAAGCCGCTCACACTGTTGCAGTAGGGTAATCAACTCAGCGATGTAGCGTAAGAAATTTACCCGCAGCGCATCTTCAAAGGTCAGCGCCTGCGCCGCGAGCCGCTGCGCTAACTGCGCGCTGCGCTGGTGCAGCGCTTCTGCGGCGTTTTTGCGTTGGCCGGTATCGTCGCAGGTCAGCCAGACCTGCACGTCATTGAGTAGAGCCTGCATCGCGGCGGGCATCTCGGCGATGATCTGCAAACGATCGCGCACTTCGCCGTTGACAATCACTAACCGCGCCAGCCTGTCATGGAGCGCTTTCCTGGCCTGGCGGGCCGGAACCGAAAGGGCAAAATCATACGGGATATGGTGGCTGATACCCTGCAGAAACTGTAGCGCCAGCGCCAGATGCAGCGGCTCTGACTGCGCGTCGGCCTTGCCTGCCAGGGTGTCGGCAATCCGCTGGCGCGCGGCGTGCAGCGTCTGGGCTAATTTGCTGTTGAACAGCCCTGATATCCGGGCAGGTAAAATGTAGCGGTGAATCAGCGCGGCGCAGACGATACCGATCGCGATTTCCTGTACCCGGATGAGGGCGATGTTAAACACCGTGCCGGGATCGGCGACGGCGGGAAAACCAATCAGGCTTGCGGTATAACCGGCCAGCACAAAGGCATAGGCGCGGGGCGTGCGTTCAAGCAGGGATAAATAGAGGCAGAAGGTGATCCAGCCTGCCAGAATCACGCTACATAGAATTGGCGTATTCACAAACGTCGGCACAATCAATACCGTGGCCCCCGCGCCGGCCACGGTACCGGCCAGGCGATAAAGGCTTCTGCTCAGGGACGCGCCCACCGAGGTTTGCGACACGATGTAGACGGTGATGATGGCCCATGAGGGCCGTTCAAGGCCAATCGCCAGGGCAACGTAATAGGCGAGCATCGCGGCGGCAAAACTCCTGACGGAATAGAGCAGGGCATGGGCGTCGCTCAGCAGCGAGGGAGAGGCTATGCGGCCTGACCAACGGCTTATCGCGTGTAAAAAACGGCTGTGATGGGAAGTTAATGTGCTCATGCCGGGAATTATTCCCGCTTTGCGCGTCTCCTTAAATACTCTATTCTGTCAAAAAATACCTAAATGTTGCCAATGAGATGCCATCCAGACTTGCCCATACCCTGTTTGATCCCGATAGCACGCCGAGCCCTGCCGTCGCGCGGCATATTGATTTCGTTGATTACGCGGCAGAAGTGCCGGTTCATACCCACCGCAAGGGACAACTGATCGTTGCCCTCTATGGGGCGGTGATTTGTCGTGCGGAAAACGATATCTGGATAGTGCCGCCAGACTGCGCGGTGTGGATCCCCGGTGGGATCCCGCACAGCGCCAAAGCGACCTGGAATGCGCATCTCAACTATTTGTTTATTGAACCCGGCGCCGCCGCGCTGCCGGAGAAATGCTGCACGCTGGCGATTTCGCCGCTGATTAAAGCGTTAGTTGACCGCTTAACGAATGCGGACGTCGATTACGCCGCGGAGAGCCATGTCGGCAGGCTGACCAGAGTGACGCTCGATGAGCTGGCCACCATGCCGCAGCAGAAGCTGAGTCTGCCGGTTTCGGCGCATCCTAAGATCCGCGCCATGGCGGATGCGCTGGTCAGCCACCCGGAGGATCGCAGCACCTTTAAAGTTTGGGCGAAACGGCTGGCGCTCAGCGAGCGCTCATTAGCACGCCTGATGCTGCGCGAAACCGGTCTGACCTTCGGGCGATGGCGTCAGCAGCTGCATTTGATTATTGCCCTGCGGGAGCTGGCAAGCGGGGTATCGGTGCAAAACGTGGCGGCTAATCTGGGGTATGAGTCGGTCAACGCGTTTATCACCATGTTCAGAAAAACGATGGGGAGCACCCCCGCGCACTACTTTGCCGGTCGAAGAACGGCAGATCCCTGAGCGGCGCGCAGGCTGGATGCGGAGTGAGGCGCTTAATATCCGCCGCGGCCACAGCGCCGCGGCGAGCGCAAAATTTAGTCAGAGAAGGGCGGAGGCGGCTGGCGTAATCCCGTCGTATCCGGGTTGCCGATGCTGCGGCGCCATGCGCCGGGGGCCTGGCCGAACTGACGCTTGAAGCTGCGGTTGAAGGACTGCTGGGAGTCAAAGCCCAGGGCGATCGCCACGTTCAAAATCGGTTCGTCGCTGTGGGCTAAGCGCTCGACCGATTTTTGTAGCTTTTGCGCGCGAATATACTCGGCGAGAGGATAACCGGTATGCTCCTTAAATAGCCGCTGCAGATGCCATTTCGAATAGCCTGCTCGCCTGGCGACGGTGCCAATATCCAGACGGCTATCAAGATTGTTGTCGATCCAGTCGAGTAAATCGTGAATGAATGCGCCAGTGTTCATCTGATGTACCTCTACGCAGCGTCTAAAAAAGCATCTTTATCTGTTGCATTTAAAGGTGGCCCGTTTTTGCACTAATTGCAAGTTTTATTGTTGCATTTAAATCCATGCCGGAAACGCGCCATTTTTAGGCGCCAGGAATAGCACATAAAGTGCAACAATTATTCTTGCACTAAATTTAGCGCCTTCCTACAATCGCCGCGATAGTGTATTCGCAACTGTTACAGTTTTGTGGCGATGAACGACACAAATGGCCTTAAGCCAGCTACCGGACAAAGGAAGTGGCGCGGCGTCTCCCGCAGCGTCTTGCCCGGCGGCTACCAATACCGGAATAAAAATAATGAGCCTGCAAAAATACTGGGGTAACTTTCATCTGACTGTGCCGGGCGTGATGCTGCTCTCCGCGCTCCTCGTTGGATGCGATGAGGGCGTCGCGCAAAACGCCGCGCCGCAGGCGCCCGCCGTCAGCGCCGCTGATGTGGTCGTCAAATCCATTAGTCAGTGGGACAGCTTTAACGGTCGGATTGAAGCGGTGGAAAGCGTCCAGCTGCGACCCCGCGTCTCCGGCTACATTGACAAAGTGAATTACACCGACGGCCAGGAGGTGAGAAAGGGGGAGGTGCTGTTCACTATCGATGACAGAACCTATCGCGCCGCGCTGGAACAGGCGCAGGCGACGCTGGCGCGAGCCAAAACGCAGGCCAGCCTGGCGCGAAGCGAGGCTAACCGTACCGATAAATTAGTCAATACCAACCTGGTCTCCCGCGAAGAGTGGGAGCAGCGTCGCGCCGCGGCCACCCAGGCGCAGGCCGACATTCGCGCCGCCCAGGCGGCAGTCGACGCCGCGCAGCTTAACCTGGACTTCACCAAAGTGACCGCGCCTATCGATGGCCGCGCCAGCCGGGCGTTGATCACCAGCGGTAACCTCGTCACCGCCGGCGACAGCGCCAGCGTGCTCACCACGCTGGTGTCGCAGAAGACGGTTTACGTCTACTTTGACGTGGACGAGTCGACCTACCTCCATTATCAAAATCTCGCCCGCAGCGGGCAGGGCGCGTCCAGCAATCACCTGGCGCTGCCGGTGGAGATTGGCCTGGTTGGCGAAGAGGGCTACCCCCATCAGGGCAAAGTGGATTTTCTGGATAATCAGTTAACGCCGAGCACCGGCACGATCCGGATGCGCGCGCTGCTGGATAACGCGCAGCGTCAGTTCACGCCGGGTCTCTTTGCCCGCGTCCGCCTGCCGGGCAGCGCGGAATTCAACGCCACGCTTATCGATGATAAAGCGGTGTTGACCGATCAGGATCGCAAATATGTTTATGTCGTTGATAAAGAGGGTAAAGCGCAGCGCCGTGATATTACGCCGGGCCGTCTGGCCGACGGTTTGCGCATCGTGCAGCAGGGGCTGAAGCCGGGCGACAGAGTCATCGTCGATGGTCTACAGAAAGTGTTTATGCCGGGCATGCCGGTTAACGCGAAAACCGTGGCCATGACCGCCAGCACCGCCCTCAACTGATCCCTTGACCTGAGAATCCAACCCATGGACTTTTCCCGTTTTTTCATCGACAGGCCGATTTTTGCCGCCGTTCTGTCGATTCTGATTTTTATCACCGGATTAATCGCCATCCCGCTGCTGCCGGTGAGCGAATATCCTGACGTCGTGCCGCCCAGCGTGCAGGTGCGCGCGGAGTATCCGGGCGCCAACCCGAAAGTGATTGCCGAGACCGTGGCGACGCCGCTGGAAGAGGCGATCAACGGCGTTGAAAATATGATGTACATGAAATCCGTCGCCGGTTCTGACGGCGTACTGGTGACCACCGTAACCTTCCGTCCGGGTACCGATCCCGATCAGGCGCAGGTTCAGGTGCAAAACCGGGTATCGCAGGCCGAAGCGCGTCTGCCGGAAGATGTGCGGCGTTTGGGGATCACCACCCAGAAGCAGTCGCCGACGCTGACGCTGGTGGTGCATCTGTTTTCGCCCGGCGGTAAATACGATTCCCTGTATATGCGTAACTACGCCACGCTGAAGGTGAAGGATGAACTGGCGCGCCTGCCCGGCGTCGGCCAAATTCAGATTTTTGGCTCGGGCGAATACGCGATGCGCGTCTGGCTCGATCCCAACAAGGTGGCGGCGCGCGGATTAACCGCGTCGGATGTGGTCACGGCGATGCAGGAGCAGAACGTCCAGGTTTCCGCCGGGCAGCTTGGCGCCGAGCCGCTGCCGAAAGAGAGCGACTTCCTGATCTCCATTAACGCCCAGGGGCGCCTGCATACCGAAGAAGAGTTTGGCAATATTGTCCTGAAAACAACGCAGGACGGTACGGTCGTCCGCCTGCGCGACGTGGCGCGTATCGAAATGGGCTCCGGCAGCTATGCGCTGCGTTCCCAGCTGAACAATAAAGACGCGGTCGGGATTGGTATCTTCCAGTCGCCGGGGGCGAACGCCATCGATTTGTCTAACGCGGTGCGCGCCAAAATGGACGAGCTGTCGAAGCGTTTCCCGCAGGATATGAAATGGGCGGCGCCTTACGATCCGACGGTATTTGTTCGCGATTCCATTCGCGCGGTGGTGCAAACGCTGCTGGAAGCGGTGGTGCTGGTTGTGCTGGTGGTGATCCTGTTCCTGCAAACCTGGCGCGCGTCGATTATTCCGCTGATCGCGGTGCCGGTTTCGGTTGTGGGTACCTTCAGCATTCTCTACCTGCTGGGCTTCTCGCTGAATACCCTGAGCTTGTTCGGGCTGGTGCTGGCCATCGGCATCGTGGTGGATGACGCCATCGTGGTGGTGGAAAACGTCGAGCGAAATATCGAGGAAGGGCTGGCTCCGCTCGCCGCGGCGCATCAGGCGATGCGTGAGGTGTCCGGCCCGATTATCGCCATTGCGCTGGTGCTGTGCGCGGTGTTTGTGCCGATGGCGTTTCTCTCGGGCGTAACCGGCCAGTTCTACAAGCAGTTTGCGGTGACGATCGCCATCTCCACGGTGATCTCCGCCATCAACTCGCTGACGCTCTCTCCGGCGCTGGCCGCGCTGCTGCTAAAACCGCACGGCGCGCCGAAAGACTTCCCGACCCGGCTTATCGACCGTCTTTTCGGCTGGATTTTCCGTCCGTTTAACCGCTTTTTCCACCGCAGCTCGAACGGCTATCAGGGGCTGGTGGGAAAAACGCTCGGACGACGCGGGGCGGTGTTTGTGGTCTATGTGCTGCTGCTCTGCGCGGCGGGCGTCATGTTTAAAGCGGTACCCGGCGGATTTATACCGACGCAGGATAAACTGTATTTAATCGGCGGCGTGAAAATGCCGGAAGGTTCTTCGCTGGCGCGCACCGATGCGGTGATCCGCAAAATGAGCGAAATCGGGATGAATACCGAAGGCGTGGATTACGCGGTCGCGTTTCCGGGGCTTAACGCGCTGCAGTTCACCAATACGCCGAATACCGGAACGGTCTTCTTTGGCCTGAAGCCGTTCGACCAGCGTAAACATTCGGCGGCGGAAATTAACGCTGAGATCAACGCGAAAATCGCGCAAATCCAGCAGGGCTTTGGCTTCTCTATTTTGCCTCCGCCGATTTTAGGGCTCGGCCAGGGTTCCGGCTATTCGCTCTATATTCAGGACCGGGCAGGTCTTGGCTATGGTGCGCTGCAAAGCGCGGTAAACGCGATGTCCGGTACCATTATGCAGACGCCGGGGATGCACTTCCCGATCTCCACCTACCAGGCGAACGTGCCGCAGCTGGATGTCCAGGTCGATCGTGATAAGGCGAAAGCGCAGGGCGTGTCGCTCACCGATCTGTTTGGTACGCTGCAAACCTATCTGGGATCGTCTTACGTCAATGATTTTAACCAGTTCGGGCGGACCTGGCGCGTGATGGCGCAGGCTGACGGCCCGTTCCGCGAAAGCGTGGAGGATATTGCCAATTTGCGCACGCGGAATAATCAGGGCGAAATGGTGCCAATCGGCAGTATGGTGAATATCAGCACCACCTACGGGCCGGACCCGGTGATTCGCTACAATGGCTATCCGGCGGCGGATTTGATTGGCGATGCCGATCCGCGCGTACTCTCTTCCTCGCAGGCGATGACGCAGCTGGAGAAGATGTCCGGCCAGATATTGCCGAACGGGATGAATATCGAATGGACGGATCTGAGCTTCCAGCAGGCCACGCAGGGCAATACGGCGCTGATCGTCTTCCCGGTGGCGGTGCTGCTGGCGTTCCTGGTGCTGGCGGCGCTGTATGAAAGCTGGACGCTGCCGCTGGCGGTAATCCTTATCGTGCCGATGACGATGCTCTCCGCGCTGTTTGGCGTCTGGCTGACCGGGGGCGATAACAACGTGTTCGTACAGGTGGGGCTGGTGGTGCTGATGGGGCTGGCCTGTAAAAACGCGATTCTGATCGTGGAGTTTGCCCGCGAGCTGGAAATCCAGGGGAAAGGGATCATGGAAGCGGCGCTGGAGGCGTGTCGCCTGCGTTTACGCCCGATTGTGATGACCTCTATCGCCTTTATTGCCGGGACCATCCCGCTGATCCTCGGTCACGGCGCGGGCGCGGAAGTGCGCGGCGTTACCGGGATCACGGTGTTCTCCGGGATGCTGGGGGTGACGCTGTTTGGTCTGTTCCTGACCCCGGTGTTTTACGTGACGCTGCGTAAATTCGTGACGCGCGGTAAACCAGTCGAGGACGTTTCGCCGGCGTAGGGTGCGGCAGATAACAAAAAACCGCCTTCACTGTGAAGGCGGTTTTTTGGCGCTCAAGGAAAATTAATGGGCTTCTTTATATTTGGCGATAAGTTCAGGCACCGGATCGCACCCGCTGGTATCGGCTTTTTTCACTTCTTCCAGCGCGCTTGCCACGGTGTGGCGTGCCAGTACCTGTAGCGAAGCCTGCTCCGCTTCATCGGCGATAGATTTGAAGTACCAGCACGCGTTCGCGCTGACCACGCAGCGGGCGGGGACGTCAGGGCGCGACGCCCACAGTTTTTTATCTTCGATAACGGAGACGTAGATATCGCGCAGGGTGATCTCTTCCGCCGGGCGGCCAAGATGAATAGAGCCGTTGCGGCCAAGCGTTGAGACAATAATGCCGTCACGCGTGAGAGGAACCATGAGTTTGCGGATAAAGCTCGGGTTCGCTTCCAGGCCGTAGGCCAGAATCGCGCTCGTCGAACGTTCACCCAACTGCTCCGCCATTGCTACGCTGAGAACCATCTGCAAAGCTGTCGGGAAGCGGTAATCTAACATTTTCTTATCCTGGGTAGCGGTGAATCTTGTTCTTTTTGGCACCGCAGAGGTGAGTAAGCAATAAACAACAATATACCAAATACGGTAATTTTTTTGAAGCAATCTGCGCTTTTCCCGCCAGGTAAAAAAGCGTGAGTGAGAGCGGGGCCAGCCGATGCCTCACGCCATGGCGTGAGGCACTGATGAAAAAGGTATCAGCATTTAATACCCGCTCGGGCGCACAGAACCCCCGGGGTCTTAATGGGCGTTTATCGTTGAAGTTGAATGAGATGGGTAGCCATCCCCCATCTGAGCGCGGCGCATTTGCCGTCCGTAAAATCGAAAACAGAGTAACTCGCATTGGGGTGCGCATAGCGAGAGAAGTTATCGAGAGTCCCCTCTTTAAGTAACGCCAGCACGCCCTGACTGACATGCCCGTGAGAAACAACACCGACGATCTGATGTTCATTGGTATTTTGCAGGTGTTGTAAGAAATTTATCACGCGTCGAGTCGCCTGGGCTAACGACTCTCCCTCCGGGGGACAATAGGCTGCATCAAGGGCGAGCAACGCATCTGCATCACGCGGATTGTCTCGCCTGAAGTGCTCAAAAGATATCCCTTCAAAGCAACCAAACGACTGTTCCTTAAGAGATTCTTCAACTTTTAACGGGCAGCCAAGACCTTCAGACAGCTTCAGCCCCATGTGCAAGGCGCGCCCAAGCGGGGAGCTGTAAACACATTCTATCGGATATGCCTCTTTCGTCAGCGCTGTCAGTAACGCCGCTGTTTCTTGCATACCGCGGTGGGTTACGAAGCTGTCGCGATGCCCCTGAATAATCCCTCTATGATTCCACTCGGTTTCTGCATGCCTCACCCATATCACTTTCATCGTATTTGAGATCCGTTATCCAACGATAGTGTCCGCTTCTTGCCATTTGACGCCGGAGTACCCTGATGGAATACCATTTTCCATTGGCCATTCTCTGACATTTCCCAGCATGAGGAACGAAGAGAGGCACAGCTGCCATCTTGATAAAAAGTCCTGTAATGTAATATTGCGAAATTATCTCTAACGCTGATAAGTCTGAAATCGCAACTGAGAAGGGGCGGAATATTTCCTTCAGTAGAAAGTGCCTCTATTGTTCCTGCACGATCAACTAGTACACCCGATCGTGTTATTTCTCTAAATTCCTCATGAAGTATCTGCTCAAGCCATTCCCGCTCTTTGCGCTTGTCGCCATGAAGAGAACATTCGAGTACTTTAAGCGTCTCCAGGGGCATAGTGTTTGTCCTCATAACCTTCGGTCATTCACTCTTAGGGCAATAATCGCTGGAAAGCAACACCCGCTCCCGGCTATCACTGATATTTGGTGACCAGATACTCCTCTTCGCTGCGTCGCCAGAAATGTGAAGGAATAAACGGGGATATATACTCATACGAGGGCGCGAAGAAGGATCGTACCTGAGCCCGGCGATAAAAAACGAAAAAACGTATTTTTTATCGAATAGATTAAAAGGTTGTGGCGTTAACTCATCATCAACGTACTGATGGAGTCATCATTTATGACTGCAACAACGCAACCGCTAACACAACAGTGCCGCGATAGTTTTACCCTGGCACGGCATTGGGTCACCGCAGCCAATGTCATTTTCCTGTTTGCAAGCGCACATATCCGGGAGCCGCTGGAGCGGGGAACGCCCCTGAAAAAAAGGCGGTGGGCCGGTGATATTTGCTGCGCGCTTTTCCCTCACTATCTGCTACGGGACAGCATACTGCGTCGTATGCTGCCTTGCCGTTCTTTTCGTTAACCCGGAGTTCACTATGAACACGTTGTCGTTTTTACATTCCGCCATTAATCAACGTCTGCTGCTGCCCGTGGTGTTTGCTCTGCTGACCACGCCGGTTTTGGCCGCAGGTGACAATAGTACCAATAGCAAAACGCCGGACTGCCCCAGCGGTCAGGTGTATGACAGCACGAAAAAACAGTGCGTCCCTGAAAAAACAAGCCAGCTCAGCGATGAAGACAAAACGCGTTATGCCTATCATCTGGCCAAAAAAGGGGAGTACCAGGCGGCCCTGGACCTGCTCAACACCCTGAAAAATGGCGATACCGCGGAAGCCTGGAATTACCGGGGCTATGCCACGCGTAAGCTGGGCCGTACCGATGAGGGCATCGGCTACTATCAGCGTTCAATCGCGCTCGATCCGACCTATGCCAAAGTACGTGAATACCTTGGTGAAGCATGGCTGGCGAAAGGCCGTCCTGACCTGGCAAAAGAGCAATTGAAAACTATCGCCACGCTGTGCGGCCATAGCTGCGAGGAGTACCGGGATCTTCAGGCAGCGATCGACGGTCATCCTGAGTCCTGAATAAGAGTATGAGGATAAAAAAATTACGACCAGCGGCGTCCGTCAGCATCTTGCTGCATATCTGACACGCCTGTGGCGCTATGGGCTGGTTCTGGTTGTCGAAGAGCTGGTTCAGTCTGCCTGTGTCCGCGCGCTTGAAAAAAGCGCGCGGTTCACCCCGAGGAGGCGGCCGACACGTTGCCCGTCCCGATTGGTTACCCTATCCTGGTTTTATCTCCAATTGACCGGCCCCGGGCAATAGCCGCTGTCAATGTTCCCTGGCCAATTCGTGGCATACGATACCGAGCTGTTCAACGGCATGCAAAAGCGCGGGGGTGGGTTCATTCGCACCGTTCAGGCGCAGGTAGTTTTGCAGTTCCGCCGCGCCCGGGGAAAACAGCGGCCCCGGACTGACGCCAATGCCCAGGGCGAGTGCGCGACGATGTACCTCTAGCGCATCTATCCTGGAGGGGAGTTGTACCCAAATCAAAAAGCCGGCTTCCGGAGCCGCGACGCGCGTGCCCGGTGGGAAGCAAGCTTCAACTCGGGTGATAATAGCGCGCATACCTTCCGCAATCCGCAGCTTCAGATGCCGCAGGTGCCTGTCGTAATCGCCGCTGGCGAGGATCTCGTTTGCCGCGGCTTCAATCAGCGGCGCGCCTGCCCATTCTCCGGCCATGCGGGCCTGCAATACCGCGGAGTGATAGCGTCCGGCAGCAATCCAGCCAATTCGCCAGCCCGGCGCCAGGGTTTTCGACAGCGAACTGCAATAAATCACATTTCCGTCCCTGTCGAAGGCTTTACACGCGGGCGGACGCTGGGCGCCACCGGCCAGATCGCCGTATACATCGTCTTCAATTAAAGGGATGCCCTGATCGGCAAGCAGCGCCACCAGCGCCTGTTTGCGCGCCACGGGCATGCTGGCACCCAGCGGATTTTGCACCGTGGGTGAGGCGAGCACGGCCGCAGGGCGGTGGCGCTGGATAGCCTCTTCAAGGGGCGCCAACAATAAGCCTTCAATCGGGTCTGTGGGGATCTGTAACGCTTTCAGACCCAGATCTTCCAGCAGCAGAAGCGTGCCGAAGTAGGCGGGCTGCTCAATCGCGACAGCATCGCCCGGCTGGCATACCGCGCGAAGCGCCAAACGTAGCGCCTGGGTTGCGCCTGCCGTAATGATAAGGTCATCCGCGCCAAAAAGAGCGCCCCACTGCGCAGCGCGTGCGGCAATCTTTCTGCGCAGGTCCGCTCTTCCCGGGGGCAGGCTGTAGCTCTGCCCGCGCGCATCAAGCCGACGACCGGCGGTGTGCAGCGCCCGCTGTAGTGCATCCACGGGAAGCCAGGCGGGATCGGGTAGCGCGGCGCCAAGCGGTACCAGACGCGCTTCAGCGCTACCGAACAGCGACCGGGCAATGGCGGACATAGTCACCGGCACCGGACCGGGCAAAGAGGCAGCGCGCTGTTCGTTTCCGGAGGCGGCTGGCTGGCGGACAAAATAGCCTGAACGCGGTCGCGAGATAATCAGACCCTCCGCCTCAAGATAACGCAGCGCTTCCAGGGCCGTGGGGAGGCTGACCTGCTCGCGCTCGGCCAGTTTACGCGCGGAGATAATGCGATCTCCTGCCCGTAAAGCGCCTGAAGCAAGCGTCAGCCGCAGCATATCGGCTATACGGCGGTAGTGGGGCGTCGGCGGGGATATTTCGGACATCGTCATCTGTATAGTCTGCTTTTTGATAAATCTGACTATACAGGCGAAGCGGGGCGCCATCTATAGTGTGTTCCACACCAACCAGCCGGGGAAATCACATGCACAGCGACAGTTTTGACCTTTCACTTTACTTCCGCCGCATAGGCTATAGCGGGCCTGCGGCAGCGGATACCGCAACGCTACACGCGCTCATGCGTCACCAGCTCTTTGCCATCCCCTTCGAAAATCTGGACGTACAGGCAGGTAAAATCGTGTCGATGGCGCCCGATGATATTGCCAACAAGCTCTTACGGCAGAGACGGGGCGGCTACTGCTATGAACTCAACGGGCTGTTTACCATGGCGCTGGAAGCGCTGGGCATTGCCTGGCGGTTTGTCGCGGCGCGGCCCATGTTCTATCCCGCGCGCAGGCCTAAAACCCATATGGCGGTCGTCGCGGAAGTCGAGGGCCGTCGGTGGCTTTGCGACCTTGGCTTTGGGAGCTACGGTATTCGCGCGCCGCTGGCCCTGGATGAACTTGATACGGACATTATCCAGGATTTCGATACGTTCCGGCTTAGCCGCGATGCGCACGGCGACTATCTGTTGCAGGCAAAAGTTGAGGGAAGCTGGGCCAATCAATACGGTTTTGACCTGTCACCTCAGGAATGGATTGATTTTGCTCCGGCCAATTTCCTTAACTCCACGCACCCCGACGCGGTCTTTGTACAAAAGCTGCTGGTTATACAGCATCAGCCCGAGGGGCGCTTTATTCTGCTGGGCAATATGCTCAAGAGCATTACCGCGGATCGGGTAGAAAAGCAGCGGCTGGAAGACGATGAAATTGCGCATGTACTTGAGCAGCGCTTTGCGTTGTCTGCCCGCTAATTAATCAAAAGGGCCAATGAGTCCGGGGCGGAACGGGCACGAAGCAGGGATGCCGGGGGAGCCATCGCGATCGCTATAAGGCGGGAGTGACCGCTTCCCCGTGCCCCTCTCAATCTGTTCATCTGCTGCGATATCAGCAGCGGGCGATTATTTACGTTGCCGGCCGGTATATGAAATAGCAGATAATGCAAATAAAAAACTAACGCCACTTTTAATAAACAAGGCTATTCAGTTAATTACCACTACAAAAATAAGATAATTCTATCTGAGCTGGCCAATCCGTATCCGTAGTACATATTTTCGCCACGCAATTCCCTGCGCCTGGAAATTCATTGCTAACAAGTAGTTACAGCTATGCGGCAATATTTTTGGCGATAAAAAATGGTTAAAATAAAATCATCTACTAAAATCAAATTGTTGATTAAATTCATACACTGCTCGTTCGTATTAATTTAGATAATTGGCTCTGTGTCGAATGCCCAAAATTTAAGCAGCGAGTGATGGCTGCTGACGATAATTATCCCGCTCGATATTGCCCTGGGTCTGGCAGGTAAATTCCTGCTCTGGACGTTTGTGTAAAACGACACCGGGCTAATTGAGTTATTTCAAAGGACAACGTAAATGACGAATATCTACGACTCTACCAATATAAGCAGTCAGGAAGCGGCCAGGCACTTGCCTGCGGCTGCTGTAAACAGCGCGAGCGCGGTTTCATGGGGGGCGATATTTGCAGGCGCCGCCGCTGCCGCCTCGCTGGCGCTTATGCTGCTCATGCTTGGCGCCGGATTAGGCCTCACCTCAATCTCTCCCTGGGAAAATCAAGGTCTTGCGGCGGGTACCGTCGGTATTGCCGCCATCGCCTGGCTGACGTTTACCCAAATTGTGGCGTCAGGAATGGGGGGATATCTGGCCGGACGGCTTCGGACTAAATGGGTTGATACGCATACCAATGAAATCTATTTCCGCGATACGGCGCATGGCTTTCTGACATGGGCGGTGGCGCTGCTGGTATCAGCCGTCCTTTTAACCACCACCATCAGTTCACTCATCGGCGGCAGCGCAAAAGTCATTGGTTCCGTTGCCGGGGGCGCGACGGCAACCGCCGTGAATAACGCGGGGGAGGGATCATCGATGTTATCGAAGTCATCGATGGAATATTTTACCCGCTCGCTGTTCAGGGCTAGCGGCTCCACTCCGGCAGGTAACAGCAACGCATCGGGCAATGATGTTATGGCCATGAATCAGCCGGCGCCGCCAAAGGCGGAGTCACCCGCTCAATTAGCCGAGGTGACGGGCATTTTTGCTAACAGTATTTATTCTGGCGCGCTTCCCCAGGATGATCTGACCTATGTGGCGCAGCTGGTTTCTCAGAATACCGGCATCAGTCAGCAAGAGGCCGAGCAGCGGGTACAGGCGGTTTATGATAAAGCCCAGGCTAATTTGAAAGAGGCAAAAGATAAAGCGCAGCAGGCCGCAGACGCCGCCAGAAAAACTACCAGCTACGTCACTCTGTGGTCATTTATTTCTCTGTTAATTGGCGCTTTTGTTGCCAGTCTCTGTGCCACCTATGGCGGCCGTCAGCGTGATTTATAACGTCTAATACTCATTATACGGGAGGAACCTATGCGTTCAATATTGCTTTTCTTTCTGGGTGTGCCAATCCCTATCATTATTTTAATCGCGCTATTTGTGCACTGACTATTTTCCGGCCCCGCAGGAATAGTGGTTAAGAAAATACTGACCCTCGCACATTACCGCTAAAGCATAAATGCCCTTCGCGGGCATTTATGCTTTTTATCAGGCGCTCAGAGGAGCCTGCTGCGCGTCATCAGGGAATCTCTCCGCGACAGAGTGATGTCAACTAGCAATAACACCCGCAGTGAATTAACGCTCACGCCTTGCCATCATCAGCGCCAGGTCAACGAGGCGGTTAGAGAAGCCCCATTCATTGTCGTACCACGCCAGAATTTTAACCATATTGCCGCCAATCACCAGCGTTGACAGACCGTCGATAATCGACGAGCGCGGGTCACCCTGGTAGTCGCTGGAGACAAGCGGTTCATCGCTATAGCCGAGGATCCCTTTTAGCGGCCCCGCCGCGGCGGCTTCACGAAAGGCATTGTTCACCTCTTCGGCCGTCACCTCTCGCGCCAGCGTCACGGTCAGGTCGACAATAGACACCACCGGTACCGGGACGCGCAGCGAGTATCCCGTTAAGCGGCCATCCAGCTCAGGAATAACTTTGCCCAGCGCCTTCGCTGCGCCGCTGGAGTAAGGCACTATCGACAGCGCGGCGGCGCGAGCGCCACGCAGATCTTTTTCCGGCTGATCGTGCAGGGCCTGGCTGTTGGTGTAGGCGTGGGTGGTGTTCATTAAGCCGTGCTTAATACCGAAATGCTGGTGCAGAACCTGCGCGGCAGGCGCCAGACCGTTGGTGGTGCAGCTACCGTTGCTGACCACGAAGTGTTTATCCGGGGAGTAGAGGCTATCGTTAACGCCCATCACGATGGTTAAATCATCGTTTTTGCCGGGGGCGGAGATAATCACGCGCTTTGCGCCACCGCTGTGGATATGCACCGCCGCCTTGTCGCGATCGGTGAAGAACCCGGTGGCTTCAATGACGATATCGACTTCACGCTGATGCCACGGGATATTGGCCGGGTCGCGTTCGCTGAATACGGTTATGGGTTTACCGTCAACCACAAGCTGCCCTTCACCGGCGGTAACGTCCGCGTCGAGCTTACCGAGCAGCGAGTCATATTTCAGCAGATGCGCCAGCGTTTTGCTGTCCGTCAAATCGTTGATCGCCACAATCTGAATATCCGGATGACCCAGTGCAGCGCGCAGTACGTTGCGTCCGATACGGCCAAAACCGTTAATACCGACCTTTACCATGATTAACTCCTTATCCATTGTCTCTGGCGTCAGAGTAGGCCGGGCAGGCTTTGGCGTAAATGACAAAAAAGGATCACTTTACGCCATTTTGCGGCAGTGAAATCGCTGGCGATATTCCCCGGGTGTGAGGTGAAGCTGTTTTTCAAACAGCCGTCGCAGGTTAATGCTGCTGCCAAATCCCGTTTGTTCGGCGATACGATCCAGCGTCTCGTTAGTTTGCTCCAGACGCTGCCGCGCGGCGGCCAGACGGGCTTCGGCGATGTAGCGCGCCGGCGAAGCACCGGTTTCCCGGGTAAATACGCGGGTGAAATTCCTTGGACTCATGGCGACCCTTTCCGCCAGTTTATCCACGCTGAGATCGGCGGTGAGGTTTGCGAGCAACCACGCCAGCAGATCGTTAATGGGGCCCAGGGTGCTGGTCTGCTGAAGGTTGTAGCGGCTAAACTGCAGCTGACCGCCGGGACGACGCAGGTACATGACGAAATCCTGGGCAATATCGCGCGCCAGGCTAAAGCCGTAGTCCTCTTCAACCAGCGCAAGGGTGAGGTCGAAGCCGGAACTGACCCCGCCAGAGGTCCAGATGTGTTCGTCCTGAATATAGAGCGGACCGCCTTCGACGCGTACCTGAGGAAATTCCGCCTGCAGGGTATCCAGTAGCTTCCAGTGGGTAGTGGCTCGCCTGCCGTCCAGCAGCCCGGTTTGCGCCAGCAGCAGGGCTCCGCCGCATATGGAGGCAATGCGGCGGGCATGGGGAGCCGCAAGGCGCAGCCAGTCAACCACCGCAACCCCTTCCTGCGGGTTTTGACCTCTGCCGGTAATCATGATGGTATCGAGCGGCTCGCGAGGGTCTATCTCATGCAGGCGATGATCGGCCAGCAGATTTAAACCGGACTGACCATGGATCACCTGATGCGGCTGGGTGGTCGCTAGCTGGACCTGGTAGCAAAGCCCCCCGGCGCCTTCCGGGTGCAGACGGTTGGCCTGCGTCAGAATGTCGGCAATACCGGCGGATTCAAACAGCATGCCGCCATCCGGGACAATAATAAGTATCTTCTTCATGTCCTGAAAAGTAATCTTTTTACAGAATAAGTCAACAGAACAGACGGGGAAGGGGAAATTTTTGCCACCGCAGCGACGCTCTCGTCTCGCTCGCTGATGGTGTAACGTCGACGGGATGGGGTTGCCTGATGAGGCTGGTCTCGCACAAACTGGACTGGAAAAATAGTACCGAATGTCTGCTATGAGCGAGGAGCAGACGTTGCTAACAGCATTCTGTGTGAATCAACAACGATATATTTTCTCCACATGCACCTCAAGTACATTGCGCCACTACACTTTATAATCGCTAACGATGATAAGTATACTTATATAAGTCTTTGCCCTTAGCTCTTGGATTAACTTGTTGAAGTTTCGAGAAAATAATGATAAACAAAAAAAGTGGCAATAATAATGGATTTTAATTATGGAATGGAGATTTTTAGGTTCAATATCAGAGGCTAGGAAATCTGGCTGTAGCGGAGTTTATCTTATTGTCCATAAAGGACTTTTCAATCGTGTGGTTTACGTTGGGGTAAGTTGTAATGTAGGTAGAAGGATAAACGAACATTACGACGGTTACCTGAGAGGAAACCGAACAATTTACGACGCGGGTCACGATGACGACGTGTATCGCTTCATGTCAGCGTATAAAATTCATAACCATACAAAATATTATCAAGCCTTAGCGAAGGATTATAAGATATGGGCATCTACAACGTTATATTCTGATTTGCCGAAAAACATGCTAGCAAAAAGCCAAAGCTTTGATACTGACTGGCAGAGTATTGCATTAGAAAAATATATTCCTCAACTGGTAGTATGGGCCCTTCCAATGGCAAGCTACTGTTATTCAAATGCAAGCAGGATTGAAAGTGTAATCCAATCAAAACTCATTAAATCTTTTGATTTGAGAGGTTTTTTTAATTTAAAACAACTAAGCATATTGGGTAAGATTGAATATCCATATATGGAAAAGATTAAGGTTTTTATTATTGATACGCCTGATTTAGACCCGGCATCCCAACTTATCTTTAGCAATCTGTATAATAAAAAAACAGATGACAATTTCTGTAAAGAGTTCCGTTCACAGTTTAAAAGCGAGATTTTTCAGAGGGAAAGTGAAACTCAGAGAAAACGAACTCTCAGGGAGCATAAGGTCTCTCTTTATGAAAATTTTGGCAAGCCTTGGACTTTAAAGGAAATGGAAAAACTTAGAGTCATGCTTGTCGATTTTGATTTGTCCCCGACAGAAATATCTGAGTATCTAGGAAGAGAGCCTCGCTCTATCTCTAAAAAAATAAGCGAAAATGATAAAGTTACTAATTATAAGTGGAGAGAGAGCGTTGGCTGGTTGTGACGTTACGTTTTGATTGAAATAACCCCATTTCGTAAGGTCCGCTCTTGGCACGAAGCGGACCAGATAACTGAGCTGGAGGTCCGCTGTGAGCGAACAGCAGACGTTTGCTGAGGTGTATTAGTAAATCAGGAAAAAATCATTATTTCTAATTGCCCGGTACAATTCTTTTTCATCATATCTCGACATGTAAAAATTACCAATAGCTCTAAATAAATTATAATTCACATCCCAGTTAGACCATTTCAGGATTAATTCTTTGTAATGCGGAAAAATCTCACTATCTTGAACGTAGCGTTCTGTATCGAAAACTTCTATGATCTCACAAATTCCCCACTTATTTAACCCATAATATATATCATCAAATCGCTCGGCTTCTTCTTCAGTAAAATGCGTTGCATATTGCGCAAGGTTAAATCGAATTTCTTGCGAAACGTCATCCTCCCTATTCCTGCCATTTACAAAACCATACTGATAAACCATACAAATAAAATTACGCTGCAACATTGATAGTTCTGATAATTTTTTTTGAAGATGATACAAATCATTTTCACACTGCTCACGCAACCATTCTTTATGGGAGTCAGTTAAGTTCCAATTTAGACCTAATTTATTTATTTCAATGAACTTATTAAAAAGAGATTGGTTTCTTTTGAAACTGGTCACTTGTGGTATGAATAATCCCGAAGAGTTTAAAGGAATCCAATTGGAAAAATTCTCTTTAAGATAAGCAACGACTTTATGCCGTTCTCCTGTTTCTAAAGTACATAGAGAGGATATTAAGTCATTAATATCAAAAACTTTCACGTTAAAGTATTGATGAGAATATTTTATTCGTTTGTTAGTGGAGTTGATGAAAAAGTAAAAATCTTTATATCCGCTTTTTCTGAGCCAGTCAGGTGTTTTGTCTATGCTATCTCCGAATTTTTTGCTACTTGCGGTTGCCGTTACTTGCATCACAATTTTATTGTGCTCATCAACATAATCTATGCCGGGGTAATTATGCTTAAAAACTTTGTTAGCGTCTTCAAACTCTTTTTGAAAAGCTTTATTTATTAGCCACATTAAGGCCTCTTCCGAGGAGGTTGTTCCATTTTGCAAATTAAGTTTTGATTCGTTAGAAATTGTTGCACTATAGCTACTTAAGACTCCAGCTACGAACCTCTTAAAAGTTTCAGTTTTAGTTGCATATATGTTCATTATTGAGAATCCTTTTTCATTTTTATAACGGCCAGAATACAGCTCAGCGGTTTTCTTTTCAATATGGGAATGTCCGCTCCTGGCACGGAGCGGACGAACTAACTGAGTTGAATCTCCGCTATGAGCTAATAGCAGACATAACATCCCCGGGATAGTTTGGGAAAGGATACTCTTCCAGCATCAGTTTCGGTTCATGCTTTCTGAGGCAGGATACTTTATGCTGGTTACTCTCATTTATAGAATACGACCATGATAACTGTAGAGAAATCCGATCCATTTTCTTCAGAGTCCCATCGCTTAATCGAAATGCTATCAGCTGAACTTGCCGCTATTACGGGGGATAGTGGCAAAAGCAATTTCACCGTTGAAGCAATGAATGATGACAAAGCCTTATGGGTATTGGCAAAGAATACTCATGGCGAAGCAATAGGATGCGGCGCTATTCGGCCGATAACGCAAAATATAGCCGAGCTTAAAAGAATGTTTTCAGACCGAAGCGTGCCTGGAGTTGGGGGAGCTTTACTCACTTTTCTGGAAACATCTGCAAAAGATATGGGATATAGCGAACTCAGACTGGAAACCCGACACATCAACCATCGGGCAGTAAATTTCTACGAGAAAAATGGATATATTCGTATTGAAAATTACGGCCCCTATGTCGGTAGGACAGAAGCCGTGTGTTTCTCAAAAGCATTGCGCTGATTGTATTAATTGGACCCGCTTTCCGCTCCAGGCACAACGCTGTCTACCAAACTCCACCAATGCCCATTTAGCTATAGCGTTAAGGCTGTGAGAGTAAAGACAGATAATGATAATGCGCAGGATCGTGTGTTGCGCTCATGCAGAACCATGGTCATCGCGATTTCTGCATCGAAACGGAGCAGCCGGCAGGACCGAGGAGCGGGATTCCTCCCAGAGAAAACGCGCGGAGTATACAGGCACCTTAAAAGGGACCATTTCTCCATGGCGATTCACTGTGCCTGTCTCTGGCCGATATATTCCTCTAATCCCTTTGTCAGAACATCGAAAACCAATTTGCAGCACAGACTATTACGCAGGTCTTCGTGCATGACGATCCAGGTATCAAGATAGAAAGAAAAGAAATTCGGCAGTAATCTCCGCAGTGGAACAGAGCCATTGGCCAACTGCACCTGGCATATGCCAATGCCGGCACCGGCGCGAATAAGATTCAGCTGAGCCACATCGCTGTCGGTGCGCATGGAAAATGCATTCCGGCTTAGCTGAGGGAATTTTTCCAGGGCCTTACGGATGAAAGGCGTATCCTGATCAAAGCCAACCAGCGCATGTTTCAGCAGATCATCGCTATTTTCAGGCGTGCCATGTCGTGCAAGATAGGACGTCGATGCGTGGAGACCGAGTTCAATGCGGCCAACGCGACGCGCAATAAGCTGTTCCTGTACTGGCGTCGTCATGCGTACAGCAATATCGGCTTCCCTATGCAGTAAATCCTGAACCCGGTTCGACAGAACTAATTCAATCGTTATTTGTGGGTGAGACTCCCTGAGCCTGGCAATAAGCGGCGGCAGAACTTCAACGCCGATAAAGTCACTCGCGGAGACGCGGACGACGCCATGAATGGACGCGCTGTTATGACTAAAGTTGGAGGCTGTGCGCGCTAGCGTATTCGCGGTGCTCTCCATCGCTTCGGCATGCACCCTCAGCGCCAGCGCCGTTTCAGTCGCCAGCAAGCCCGTCTGCGACCGCGTGAACAACACCTGGCCCAGAGCGGACTCGAGCGCAGCGATATGCCGTCCCGCCGTAGGCTGCGTAATCGAAAGCCTGCGTGATGCGCCGGAAAGCGAGCCTTCCCTGAGCACAGCCAGAAATGTTCGGTACCACTCCCATGGGATAGATGTATTCATACAAATTTGTATAGCTGCCCTATAAAGATATGCAATTCCATTTAGCTCTGCCTGTACGTACGCTGTCAAGGTCAAATCAGCAAAGAGGCAGACAATATGGAAACCCGAGGCAAGGTCCTGATACTTGGCGCAACCGGCGGAATCGGTGGTGAAACGGCGCGCCGGCTCATTCAGAAAAAATGGGACGTTCGTGCACTAAAACGAGGACTTCATGGCAGTGAACGACGTGGTGACATCCAGTGGGTAGGGGGCGACGCTCTCGACCCGGAGCAGGTCGCCGCTGCGGCAGCAGACTGTAGCGCGATCGTTCACGCCGTCAATCCGCCCGGCTACAGAAACTGGAAGCATCTGGTGCTGCCTATGCTGCGCAACACGATTGGCGCAGCAGAACGAACCGGCGCCTTGATCGTGCTTCCCGGGACCGTTTACAACTATGGATCTGACGCTTTTCCGCTATTACGGGAAGACGCTCAGCAGACGCCGGTCACCAGGAAGGGAGCGATCAGGGTACAAATGGAGAAAGAACTGGAGGCCTATTCCCAGCGTGGCGGACGGGTATTGATCGTCCGCGCGGGGGATTTTTTTGGTCCGCGCGCCGGTAATAACTGGTTTTCTCAAGGTCTGATTAAGCCCGGCAAGCTGCCTGGCGTCATTGCCAATCCAGCTTCGTTTGCAACCGGTCACCAGTGGGCTTACTTACCTGATGTCGCGGAAACGATAGCTGCGCTGCTGGCTCGACGCGAGGAGCTTGAGCCCTTTGCACGTTTTCATATGCAAGGTCACTGGGATGCCGACGGCAGCGAAATGGTCAGCGCGATTCAACGCACAGCGGCACGCTATGGCGGCATGGCCAAAATACAATCATTTCCGTGGTGGTTGATGTACCTGGCAGCACCTTTCAACGCAACCTTACGCGAACTTCTGGAGATGCGGTACCTGTGGCGCCAGCCGGTTCGCCTGGACAATACGAAACTGGTGAATTTTTTAGGTGCCGAGCCTCACACCCCTCTTGATGAAGCTGTCCATGCGACATTACAGGGCCTGGGCTGCATTGATCGTACCGAGATGCCTCGTATAACAATATAGAGACGCTCCAGGGTTGCATCTGGCACGAGGCGGACAGGCTAACTGGGCTAAAGGTCCGCTATGAGCGAGGAGCGGACGTACAGGAAACCATTACCCCCATTGTCGACTTCCCACTCACCGTTCCAGTTCAGTCATCGCCAACTCGGCAACTTTTATTGTTGTTGAAACAGTATCGTTACTTGAGAGGGACCAGGCGGTTGAAAGACCACACCATGCAATTATCCATTTGAGCAGGCGTTCTCTGTCCAGGTCAGCCATTCTGGTGACGATGCTTAGACGCTGTTTAAATGTCTCCGGTACAGCCGCAACAGGAGGTACTGGATTACCAAGATCCGGATTAGTAAAAATATTAGCAAAGTCGAATCCCCGTTCACCTATTAGCCCTTTGGGGTCAATGGCAAGCCAGCCAGATGTTTCAAAATCAAGCACATTTCCGTGATGTAAATCGCCATGCAATACGACCACATCTCGAGGAGAAGAAAGCAATTCCTCTGAAATTTCTGCGCAACGTGTCAGGATACCGCCATATTTCAAGGCTGCTGGTTTTAGAGGATTAAACCATTCATGTAAAGGCGTAAGCTGGGGAAACGGTCTTTTTGCGCATGAATGAAGTTGGTTCGCAGTCATACACAAAATATGACAGGCTACGTCATCCTTATCTCCACGGGACATTGCTGATAAAGAGGAGGAACCTGTGGCTCTTGAGAGAAGAATTGCTTCATTTTCATGTGCAATCACCTGTGCCGCACCATTCCCTTCCCACCATGCCATTAGTGCATTACCGGCTTGTTCATCAAGGTCATCCGTAACTTTTAGCATGGCTTTAATACCATGTGCTGCTGTTTTGACCGGATACAACTGTGATGTATGAGTTATAAATGGAGTGCCATCAGGAATGAGGTTCCAGCGACTTAGCCAGGGTTTTAACTTGAACGTATCCATAAAGCTTTCTTTGAAATCCTTACAATCAAAGTGGTAAACAGGTATGCATTCAGGCATTTTACCCCATAGGTGAAGCGCTTTCCTGCATGCTGTCTTCTGGTAAGACAATGTCCGCTCCTGGCACGCAGCAGACGGCCATCGGACGCGCAATCCGCCATGGACGAGGAGCGGACTTTCCATTTTGCAGATACTCAAAAGCGGTGTCCCGCAATCAGCGATTACCAACCTTAAAGCGACGCCTCGGCCAGTAATGCGGCCTGTACCGCAGGACGGGCATTGATCGTTTCCCTGTACGCCAATAGCGCAGGCCAGCGCTCCAGTGAGATTGAGAAGAATTTACACCAGCCCAGCACAGTGAAGAGGTAGGCATCAGCCACGCTGAAGGATGGGCCAGTCAGATAGGTTTTTTCGTTGAGAGTCGCCTGAAGGAAATCGAACTGTCGGAACAGCTTCTCACGAAAAATCGCTCTGACCTCTTCGGGCAGCGCGGGGTTGAACAACGGTGCCGAGCCAGCATGTATTTCACTGGTGATAAAGTTAAGCCATTCCTGCAGACGCACCCGAGCCCAGCTGTCCGCACGCGGCGCCAGGCCGTGTTCTGGTTTTAGATCGGCGAGGTACTGCACGATGGCCGGGCCCTCAGCGAGTATCTGACCATCATCGAGCTCAAGGGCCGCGACATAACCTTTAGGGTTAATGGCGCGGAAGTCGCGACCATCAGCGGTGATCTTGCTTCTGTTGTTGACTCTAACCAGTTCAAACTCAAGTTGCAGTTCGCGCAGCACAATGTGCGGCGATAACGAACAGGTATCCGGGGCGTAATAGAGTTTCATTTTGTCTCCGTTAAAGGTGAAAAGCCGTCGGGGGACGTCCTGAATCCACTGTATTTGACGCGTAATGCGCTGTAAAATTAATGATAAAGAAACCAACTATTAGCTGAGCTACTGATAATCATGATGAACCTTTTACATTGGCGCTTACTGGTGGCGGTGGCGGATGCCGGCAACATCTCGCGCGCCGCAGAGGAGATAGGAATGACTCAGTCCGGCGCCAGCCAGGCAATCGCCCAGCTAGAGTCTTCACTGGGATTTTCGGTATTTATACGTGAGCGACGATATATCGGCGTGACCGCGCTGGGCGGGCAGGTTGTTGAACACGCAAGAAACATGCTTTCGCAGCTAAATGCCATCCGCGAACTGGCCGATGAGAGCCGGGGTTTAAATCGCGGGCGCATTCGCCTGGCCAGCTTTCCATCAGTGACGTCCACCTTGTTGCCTGGACTGCTGCGGGACTTTAAGCGCCTGCATCCGGGTATTGACGTCGTCATCCTGGAAGGCTCGGACGAGGAGGTCGAGGAGTGGCTGGCCGCAGATACCGTTGAGCTGGGGGTAATCATGAATCCCGAACCCGGCCGTGCTGACGTTGTATTAGGGCAGGATGCATGGGTAGCGGTACTGCCAGCCACTCATCGGCTGGCACATCATGCCAGGACGTGTGGCATAACGCTAAAGGCGCTGGCAGACCAGCCCTTTATTCTGGCGACAGGCGGATGCGCCGTTAATGGCAAAAGCCTGATGGAAAAGGCGGGTCTGCAACTTGTTGATATACGCGTGACGGTACGCGACTGGATTAGCGCCTGTAAGCTGGTCGCGGAAGGGATGGGCGTCGCCATTGTGCCTGAATCAGCCCTGCCAGAGGCGTTGCGCAATCTGTGCGTGGTGCCAGTGACGCCTGCCATACACCGTGAGTTTCGGCTGGTCTGTTCGTCATCCGGAACGTCTTCCGGCGCAACACAGGCGCTACTTAACGCGCTACGTAAACGAGGATGAGCGGGCACGCGGCGAACCGGATCGTCAGCGATAAGTGACAAACCGGCTTATTGTTTATATCGGCGCAGGCTGGAGGCGGGATGCCGAAGGAGGGCTGATTCGGGGCGTATTGGGCGGCGCACCAGCTCTCCCCCACAGTTCGGGCACCGGCCTTGCAGCCGCTGAGTCACGCAGTCAACGCAAAAGGTGCATTCGAATGAACAGATGTACGCGCTTGTTGATTCTGGCGGCAGATCGTTATCACAGCATTCACAATTAGGGCGAAGTTCAAGCATGGTGATCTCCTGCTATTAAATAAAGGGGCGTCATGAGCGCGCGAGGGGCATCTGCCTGTCCCGTATTCGAACCGCAGCGCTTAATCTGCACGAGATGAGCATGATCGACAGGTCGAAAAAAAGCAAGAGATTGAGTGGCTTATCAGTACCAACCGCTTCTGGCGCTGGTGGTTGGGGGAAAAGACCGCTGAGCCTGTGCAGCGCGAGAAGAGGACGTTAATAGAGGAATAAAAACATCGCCAGATTTGCCCGTGGCGGCTACAGTTAAGATTATTTAACTGGTATGACCACATGGGCGGATATCTTTTATGAACCTGATAACAATCCCTGTAAAGCAGGGGGATGTTCTGGCTGCCACAGTATGGGAGAGAAGCGATGCTAAAGCGCTGGTGATCCTCCATCCTGCCACCGCGGTATCACAGGCGTTTTACAAGGACTTCGCTGAGTATCTTTACGCAATGGGATTCAATGTTCTGACCTACGACTATCGGGGGATAGGTCATTCCAGGTCAGGCACGCTGCAACACTGTCATGTCTCAATGTCTGACTGGATCGAGCAGGATGTAGGCTGCGTCACCGCCTGGGCAAAGCTGCGTTTCCCCAGTCTTCTGCTGATGGCGGTAGGGCACAGCGTTGGCGGGCACGCTATTCTGCTTTCGACGGCCACCCGGTCGCTGCATGCGGCGGTTCTTGTTGCTTCGCACGCTGGCGTCACCCGCACAATTAAACAAACGCAGGAAAAGCTCAGAGTCTGGTTTTTATTACGTATTCTGGCGCCGGTTCTGTGTCGTACCTTTGGCTATATGCCTGCCAGACGCCTTGGGCTGGGGGAAGATTTACCCGCGCCCGTCATGCTGCAATGGGGGCGCTGGAGTGCCATGCCCGACTATTTTTATGACGATCGCGCCTGGGATGCGCGCCGACGGGCAAGCGAAGTCACGTTACCCCTTCTGGTACTCGGTTTTGATGACGATCCCTGGGCTAATTCTGCAGCGATTACGCGCCTGATGGCGCCGGTGGAAAACGCAAAAATTGAACGCCGCGAGATCCGGCACGCGGATGGTGGTGTCCCGGCCATCGGCCACATGGGCTTTTTCCGTACCCGATGTGCGGAAAAAATATGGCCTGAAGTCGGTCGCTGGCTGGCAAGCCAGTGTCAACCCCAGGGATAATGTCTTTCCGGCTATTTTTCTTATAGTCGAAGAGATTAACAGGGCATGCTATGCCGTAACCGTCGGTGCTCAGGTTTCAAAGCGGCAACAGGCGCATCCGGGGAAATAGTTCATCGCGACTCAGAGAGATATCATGTCTGTTCAAAAAAGGGCGAAGAGGATGCACTAAGATGCTGGCTTATATCACTATAGGTACAAATGACTTTCAGCGCTCCGTGGACTTTTATGAGGCTATTTTTAAAGTTCTTGGCTACTCACGACTGCCAGCCTGGACAGAAAGCTGGGCAATGTGGGGGGATGAAAATAACCCACATGAGGTATTCAACTTCTGTATTTGTCCTCCTTTTGACCGGCATCCCGCAACGGCGGGAAACGGGACAATGTTCGCATTCCATGCAGACAGCGCTGACCTTGTCAGGCGGTTTCATGCAGCAGGCCTCCTTGCGGGAGGGGAGAATGAAGGCGAGCCAGGGACACGAACCGCATACGGCCCCGACTTTTATGTTGCCTATCTGCGCGATCCTGACGGGCATAAGCTGGCATGCGTTTGTCAGCATTATTCTCCTGAAGCAGATAAGTTCGTAGATGAAGAATAGTGGCTTCACTTATCACATTTTAGGGTTTTGAGCGTTTATAACGCTTAGCGGTGAAAGGCGGCATTTCCGGCAAAGACACTCAATATCGTCTTCGGCTTGCACAGTCCGCTCCCGGCACAAAGCGGACCATCTGAAGCGTCGCGAGGTCTGCTATGAGCGAGAGGCGGACACTGGGTTTACTGTTTCGGTAAAACTTACCGGGCAGATTTCGAGACTACACCAGACCCGCTAAACAACATGCGGATACCAAGGCCTATCATGACAACGCCTGTAAATCGTTCCTGCCATTTGATAAAGCCTGGGTGTTTACGTAGCCAGTTTCCAAATGTCCCTGATGCCATTGCGACTGACCCCAGGGAAACAATTCCTGCCAGCTTTTGGATACTCCCCAGAACAAGCAATTGCAGCCAGACAGGACCCGCGGCGGGATCGATAAACTGAGGAAGAAAAGCAAACATGAACAGCAGGGATTTTGGGTTCGTCAGGCTGTTCAGGGCACCTTCCTTAACCGCATTCCAGTCAGAAATTATTGCGGTTTTTCGCAGCCGAGTATCTGTGCCTGAAGTCGCTATCATTTTTATGCCCAGCCACATCAGATAAGCCGCACCAGCCCACCTTAGCAGATCCAGCGCAACTGGCCAGGCATGCACAACGGTCACCAGCCCAAGAACAAGAAAAGAAACTTGCACAAAACCTGCGACGAAGACATTGCCCAGAACCGTAAGCAGTGCAATACGTCTTCCCTGACCGACTCCTCTGGCGATGGTCAGCATCATGTCTGGCCCCGGAGAAATTTCCAGAAGCGTCAGCGCGAGAAGGAAAGTCATAAACGTTTCGATGGAAGGCATCGTGGTTGAGTCCGGAAAAAAATTTCTGCTACGTTACCTCAGACTGATTCGAGCCGAAAGTGGAAGATACTGCAACGTCCGCCTACGGCACGAAACGGACAAGTGCAAAGGTCCGCTATGAGCGAGAAGCGGACATAGTTAGGGCTAAAGATTTGTGCATGATGCATTAAGGATGATTTATTCTCTGTATTAGAACCTGCAGAGCGTTTTAGCATCATTGGTCGTTCAATCAGCCATATCTGAACTGGCTTGCTGACATCGTCAGATTACCTGTAACCGGCTGACAGTCACCTTTATTTGTTAACAGACACAGTTAAAAATCTCGACCTGAACCAGGACCAGCCGCTAACAGTTTATGCTTTGAGCATATAGAGACATGATTGCACTGTCTGACCGGTCGATGTGGTTACCTCTACAGGAACCCGTTCATACTCAGAACCTTCGAACTCATCGAGTAGGTGCCAGTGATTATATAAATTCTCTGACTTGAAAAGAAAACCCGGTACACGATGACCTGAGTCATCCAGTACAATTCCCGGATAACCCATCTCTGCACCCCAGCCTTTCTCTAATAAAGAACCCCCAACGTGGCCTTCCTGCCATGTTCCCCCGATATTTTCAAGAATATGAGCATTAGGCCGGCCAGGTCCGAGTGTCCCGTAAACAAACAAACTTTCCATTATTCCTCCGGGTATCGCTATGAAAATAATAATGTTCTTTTTGTTAATTTTGATTTTTGGACTCTGGCCTGACAAATCATTTGTTCTCACAACACGCGTGAATTATTATCACGCGTATGATGTTCGATCGCCTTCCCCCATTGCAAACTCTGCGCGCTTTTGAAGCCACAGCCCGCCTCTCAAGCATGACGCTGGCGGCAGCGGAGTTGCACGTTACGCATGGCGCGATAAGCCGGCAAATCCGGAAGCTCGAAGAGCATCTGGGGTTAAAGCTATTTTTCAGGCTGACGCGGCAGATAATTCTGACGGAGCAAGGGGCTGAATTTCACCAACTGGTTACCCGTCTTTTGAGCGATTTAATGCGGGAGTCCGAGCGTCTGCGAGGAAGAAACCTGATAAAAAGTTTACGTATAAGTACAACGGTTTCATTTGCCAGTAAGTGGTTAGCACCGCGTTTAAGTCGGTTCAGGCAGAGATATCCTGAATTTGAAATTGAGCTGGATGTTACTGACGTTAATGTGGATCTTAATGATGGCCAGGTAGATGCTGCCATTCGTTACGGCCTTGGCAATTATCGAGATGTTTCGTCTGAACGTATGTTCGATGAAACAGTCACTCCTGTCTGTAGCCCAGATTTTCTTGAGAAACATAATGGTCTGACAGAGATTAAGGGACTTTTAAATTGCGTTCTTCTGCATGAGTACAGAATGCAGGCGAACTGGAAGGCATGGTTTGAGATGGCCGGAGAAAAAAATTTTAGCTGCCAGCAGGGGCCCTTATGGACTCTTGGCAGCATGGCGACTGAGGCGGCTATACGTGGCGAAGGCGTTGCTCTGGGACGCAGCGTTCTGATTGCAGATGATGTCGCTGCTGGAAGGCTTGTTGTTCCGTTTCCACAGTTCAAGCTTAAGGCTGAGCGGGGGTACGATTTAGTCTACCGTTCAGATAATCAGGACTCATTTAAAATAAGCATTCTAAGACAATGGCTCGCTGAAGAATTGAGCTCGTTGAAAGATTGAATGGCTGTCTAAAAAAATCCGCTTTTGGCACAACGCTGTCTACCGCACATTTCACTTAATCAGCAGGGGATGCGCCGCTGAAACCGCTGTCTGGTAAATCTATAATCACCAGGGTGCCAAAGCTGCCTGTTTCTACCGTATGAGGAATTCCCGCTTTGGCTATATAAAGCTGGCCGGGCGCGACGGAGATTTTTTTCTCCTGCACGCTCAGTTCCAGACGTCCGTCTATAACCAGTAATCCCTCGTCATATTCATGCACCTCCTCAGCGACTGAGTGGGCATCCATGCGCAGGACTTTGAGATTCGTTGTCCCAACGCGGCCTAAGATCCGGGAGCGCCAGGACGCCGGCAATGCCTGCGCTTCGGTTCTGAGATCGTAAAGCGACATAAAGCCATTCTCATTGATATTCGTTGCCTGCTTTTATGCCATATAAGTTAATCGCCGACATCTAACATATATGGCAAAAGAAGTTGAAAAACAGGCTATACCGGTCCTGCTGCCCGCTGCATGTGCATTGCCCGCGGATAAATAAAAACGGCCCCATCGCTGAGGCCGTGACGTGCTTATTGTTTCTTCTCGCCCAGCGTCGGCGTCTCGTCAAAGAAATTCCACGGTTTCAGCAGCGCGTGCGCCCACTCGGTCGGCATAATCGGCCACTCCTCGGCGCGGGCCACGTGGGTGGTGCCGGTGGTGATCCACACCACGTCATCATGGTTGTCCAGCGACTCGTCATCTTTCGCGTACTGGCCGAGGCCGGTGTCGTGAATCGAACGGTTAGGGTACTTGCCTTCCGGGAAGCGCTCGGTGGGATGATAGCGGGTGACCCACAGCTGCTTATCCATAAAGCTCAGACGATGGTAAATCCACTCATCAGGCGCGAATTTTGCCCCGGTGGCGACCGGATGCGTGCCGCCCGCGTAGGGGATAATCTGATACGACACCGGGTTACCCATCCGGTTTTCTTTCGTGGTATTGCTCAGCAGACGGATGGTGCCCGGGTCAAATTTCTGCGCCGCTTTCTGCTCGCTATCAATCGTGTACTGATTGATCTGCATGGTGCTGGTACGCGGGCCACCGGCGGTATTAGGCTTCACTTCCGGGTCCATGGCTACCAGCGTGTTGTTCTCGCCGTCAACGTCAAGATCGAGGCGGAAGTTGTAAATATGCTGGTGGGTGGTGCCGACAATATTATGGTCAATCAGCGTGCCGTAGCGGGTGTCCTCTTTGGCGCTCGGATCGTGCATGGTCTTCGCCTGCACGCCTTTCACCGCTTCGATGCCGGTTGCCCCGGCATCAATGCCGATGGTGCCGTTTTCGTGGAATACCCAGTCAAAAATATAGTCGTAGTTGCCGACGGTGCTGATCCAGCGCACCACCAGCTCGCGGCGCTCGGTACTGACGTTCGGCTTGCCCATCTCCTGATGCTTATACTCCGGCCCGGCGTAGCGTTCGAAGATGGCGATTGCGCGCGGGATGGTCGTGGGCGTGCCGGTATAGTCGGCGATGGTTTCATCCAGCAGGACCGCGTTGGACGGCGCGTCCTTGCCGCGCACGATAGGCGAGGTCAGGGTGCCCATGCCGTAGTCGCCGGAGTCCAGATAGGCTTTAAAATACCAGCCCACGTCCGGGTCGCCGTAGGGCACGATCATCCCGCCCAGCGAACCTTCATACATCACCTGACGTTTCTTGCCGTTATCGTTATATGTCACGGTGGAGAGAATCGGCCCAACGCGGGAGTTCATGCGCAGGTGGAAATCCCAGTTTTGCCAGTGGATCATATCACCGGTAATGGTGTAGTTTTTGCCCATCTGGCTCAATGATATCCAGCGGTTTAATCTTTGGCGCAACGCGGTCGCGCCCGTCATAGGGGCGGGCCGCCATCGGCACCGGGATCGTCGGCCCCTCTTCGATTTTGATGATCTTCTTCTGCTCAAGGTCGACCACCGCTACCAGGTTTTCAATCGGGTGCGCCCAGTAGTTACCGTCGCCAACGTCAAGATAGCTGACCACTTTCAGCAGCCGCGCGTCCTGCTTGAGGCTATCTTTGCCGTCGAAGTAGCCGACGGTCAGCGGGGTGGTAATCACCTTGCTCGGGTCGTCGATGCCGTGCTTTTTTAACACTTCGGCAAATTCGCTGCTGGCGTTGATGATGTTCTGCACGCTGGCGAAATCATCCAGCAGCACCATGCCGTGGGCGTCTTTAATCGGCGTCCATGAAAGCACTTTTTTATTCTGTAAATCCACCACCGCCTCAATAACGTGTTTGCCGTCGAGCATGATCACGTCGGCAGCGCGCGGGGCGTTGACCGGCGTACCGTTGAGGGCAAAATCCCACACCGCTTTTTTATCCGGCTCGCGCAGGGAGATCTCGGTGAATCGGGTATTGGGTTTGAAATCCGCCGCGGCTTTAACGATAGCGACCGCTGCGCTGATTTCCGCCGCTGACAGCGAGTTCAGCGGATGCGGGCGTTTTTCCACCTGGAAGGTCTGGTCAAGACCGGACTGAAACACGTCGTTGATAAAAGTGTCAGAAACCCACGCTTTGCCGTCTTTCATCACTACCGGCACCTGCAGCTCCAGGGTTTTACCATTGACGATGGCCGTTTTCGCCCCCGGTTTTACCTTTACGTAAGCGCCGTCTTTAATCAGGGTAAACATTTGCGCGTAGTCATCCCACTGAACGTCCGCGCCAAAATCCTGCAGGGTTTTGTCCATCGGGACCATATGGGCTTCGCCGCCGTGGGCGAACGCCGGGCTTTGCCAGGCGCAAAACAGAGCGACAGCCAACGCCAGAGCCGTTTTGCGGGGAGAAAGAATCGCCATTGAGACCTCACCTTATTGTTGTGTTGTGCAGTGCCGCTGCGAATGTCGGCTTGTGTATCGTTAACCTAACAGCGGTCAGCGCTGAGGCGTTTGCCTGCTTTTGCCAGGTTGTTTGTCAGTTTTGCCAGTTACAAAAAATGCCTCCGCAGAGGCATGAAGAGGGCGATAAAGATGGGCGAATTTCTAATATTTACTCCGCAAAATCCCCCTGCTGGCGGGCCACCAGGGTCAGGATGGAGTAGAGCGCGACCGCCTGCTGATGCTGGTTAAAAATCTCTACCGCCCACTCGACGACGCCGGTCGCTTTCTCCTCCGCGCTGCGCTGGCGTTTCACCGTTTTGCGTTTGCAGGTCAGGCGTACCTGGATGGTATCGCCCGGCTTCACCGGCTCGATAAAGCGCAGATTTTCCATTCCGTAGTTGGCGATCACCGGGCCGACCCCGGCGTCAACAAATAGCCCGGCAGCGGCGGAAATCAGGAAATAGCCGTGCACCACGCGCTCGCCGAAAATCGACTCCGCGGCGGCAATCTTATCCATATGAGCGTAAAAGTGATCGCCGCTCAGGCAGGCGAAGTTGACGATATCCGCCTCGGTCAGGGTGCGGCGCGGCGTCAGCAGGCTGTCGCCCGGCTGGATCTCCTCGAAATATTTACGGAACGGGTGAATGCGGTCTTCCACCACCTGCGCGCCGCGCACCCACTGCTGGCCAATGGCGGCGAGCATCGTCGGGCTGCCCTGAACCGCGGTGCGCTGCATATAGTGCTTCACCGCCCGCAGGCCGCCCAGCTCTTCGCCGCCGCCGGCGCGCCCCGGGCCGCCGTGTACCAGCTGCGGCAGCGGGGAGCCGTGGCCGGTGGACTCTGCGGAAGACTCTTCGTTCAGTATCTGAATACGCCCGTGGGCGCGGGCGGCGCCGAGAATAAACGCCCGCGCCAGTTCGCCGCTGGCGGTCACCAGGGTTCCGGCCAGGCTACCTTCGCCGGCCCGCGCCAGGGTCATGGCGTGCTCAACGTTCTGATACGGCATCAGGGTGGCGACGGGACCAAACGCTTCAATAGCGTGTACCGCCGGGGTCTCGTCCGGCTGCGGGCAGTACAGCAGCGTTGGCGGGAAGAAGGCGCCGGCGGCGCTGAAATCGGCCTGGCCGCCCAGCAGCACGTCACATCCAGCGCCCACCAGACGGTTGACGTTATCCTGCACGTCCTGACGCTGTTCGTGGTTCACCAGCGCGCCCATCTTCACGCCTTCCTGCGCCGGGTCGCCGACCACCACTTTTTGCAGGCGCGCAATCAGCGCGTCGCTCACCGCTTTCACCTGCTCCTGCGGCACAATAATACGCCGGATGGCGGTGCACTTTTGCCCGGCCTTCGCCGTCATCTCTCGTACCACTTCGCGAATAAATAGCGCGAACTCCGGCTGCGCCGGCGTGACGTCGTCACCGAGTACGCAGCAGTTCAGCGAATCCGCTTCCATGGTGAAGGGAATGGACTTCGCGACCAGGTTGGGATGCACCCGCAGCTGCTGTCCGGTACGGGCCGAGCCGGTAAAGGTGACAACGTCCTGGCTATCGAGATGGTCGAGCAGATCGCCCGCGCCGCCGCAGATCAGGCTGATTGCCCCCTCCGGCACCAGCCCACTATCAACAATCATTTTGACCATCGCCTGCGTCAGCTGCGCGGTGGCGGTAGCCGGTTTGATGATGGCGGGCATACCGGCAAGCCAGGTGGGCGCCAGCTTTTCCAGCATGCCCCAGCAGGGGAAGTTAAAGGCGTTGATATGCACCGCCACGCCGGATTTTGACGTGAGCACGTGGCGGGCGGCGAAGCCTCCCTGTTTTGACAGCGGGATCGGCTCATCTTCCGGCCACAGGATATCGTCCGGCAGCTCGCGGCTGCCGAGACCGGCGTAGGTGAAAAGGGTGCCAATGCCCCCTTCGATATCTACCCAGCTATCGGTGCGGGTGGCGCCGGTTTCGGCGGAGATCGCGTACAGCTCTGCCTTCTGCTCCAGCAAATATCTGGCGAGCGCCTTCAGCATCGCGCTGCGCTCAATAAAGCTCATCGCCCCCAGCGCTTTGCCGCCGCGCTCAATCGCGAAGCGTCGCGCCTGCGCCATATCCAGACCCGCGCTGGTGACTTCCCATAGCGCTTCGCCGCTGATGGCGTGATGGATGGTACGCGCGTGGCCCCGGCCGGTCTGCCACGCGCCGGACAAGTAGCTGGCTAACTGCTGCATGGTTTATCTCCAGATGTGTTACGTGAAATATCTATAAATAGTTCTTTGGTGAATCATAAAAATCAAGCTCACATTTAATAATTTATTAACATTGTGATCGGTGATGTTCTGCGTTATTCACTTAATACCCTGTTAATAAGGGTTTTTACAAAAGCTTTTGCGGTCGCTATCACAAAAAGAACAAACAAAATTTGTGGTTTTATTTAACCTGAATGTAACTTTTATAAAACAAAGTGATTCGAAAATTATTTTTAATCGAATTTATTGGAATCATAAAGGTGATGACGTGACAGAAGAACAACGCTTTGACCAGCGCATCGCGCAGGAGACGGCCATCGAACCGCAGGACTGGATGCCGGAAGCCTACCGCAAAACGCTGATCCGCCAGATTGGTCAGCACGCGCACTCGGAAATCGTCGGCATGTTGCCGGAAGGCAACTGGATCACTCGCGCGCCGACCCTTAGGCGCAAAGCGATTCTGCTGGCGAAAGTGCAGGATGAAGCCGGGCATGGCCTGTACCTCTACAGCGCGGCGGAAACCCTCGGCTGCGCCCGCGAAGACCTGTATCAGAAGATGCTCGACGGCAAGATGAAGTACTCCTCCATTTTTAACTACCCGACCCTGAGCTGGGCGGATATCGGCGTGATTGGCTGGCTGGTGGACGGCGCGGCCATCGTCAATCAGGTGGCGCTGTGTCGCACCTCCTACGGACCCTACGCCCGGGCAATGGTCAAGATCTGCAAAGAGGAGAGCTTTCACCAGCGCCAGGGGTTTGAAGCCTGCATGGCGCTGGCGCAGGGCAGCGACGCGCAGCGGCAGATGCTGCAGGACGCCATCAACCGTTTCTGGTGGCCGGCGCTGATGATGTTTGGCCCGGGCGACGATAACTCGCCAAACAGCGCCCGCAGCATGGCGTGGAAAATCAAGCTCCACTCGAACGACGAACTGCGCCAGCGCTTTGTCGATAACACCATTCCGCAGGTGGAAATCCTCGGCATGACCGTACCCGACCCGGATTTGCGGCTGGATGAAACCAGCGGCCACTACCGCTTTGGCGCCATCGACTGGCACGAATTTAACGAAGTGATTGCCGGACGCGGGATCTGCAACCACGAACGCCTGGGCGCTAAACGCAAGGCATGGGAAGAGGGCGCGTGGGTGCGGGAAGCCGCGCTGGCGCATGCGCAAAAACAGCAGGCTCGCGACGCCGCGTAAGGAGAATGAAAATGAGCAAAAACTACTGGCCGTTATATGAAGTGTTCGTTCGCAGCAAACAGGGACTGTCGCACCGCCACGTCGGCAGCCTGCACGCCGCCGATGACCAGATGGCGCTGGAAAACGCCCGCGATGCCTATACCCGCCGCAGTGAGGGCTGTTCGATTTGGGTGGTGAAGGCCAGCGAAATCGTCGCCTCGCAGCCCGAAGAGCGCGGCGCATTTTTCGACCCGGCGGAGAGCAAAGTCTATCGTCATCCCACCTTCTACACCGTGCCCGACGGCATGGAACATATGTGAGGCGACGATGAAAAACGATAACCCCATTGCCGCTTATGCTCTGCGCCTCGGCGATAACGGCCTGGTGCTGGCCCAGCGTCTGGGCGAGTGGTGCGGCCACGCGCCGGAGCTGGAGATCGATCTGGCGCTGGCCAATATCGGCCTCGACCTGCTGGGGCAGGCGCGCCATTTCCTCAGCTACGCCGCCGAACTGACCGGCAGCGGCGATGAAGATACCCTGGCCTTTGGCCGCGACGAGCGCCAGTTTTGCAATTTACTGCTGGCGGAGCAGCCAAACGGCAACTTCGCCGACACCCTCGCTCGCCAGTTTTTCATCGATGTCTGGCATGTGGCGCTGTTCGGCCGCCTGGTCGGCAGTCGCGATGCGCAGCTTGCCGCCATCGCCGCCAGGGCGCTGAAAGAGGTGCGCTACCACCAGCGCTTTAGCCGCGGCTGGCTGGAGCGTCTGGGCAACGGCACGGCGCTTTCCGCCCAGAGAATGCAGAGCGCGGTGGATAACCTGTGGCGCTTTACCGGCGAGCTGTTCCAGGCCGATGAGCTGGAAATTGAGCTGAGTGCGCAGGGCATCGCCGTCGACCCCCGCGAACTGCAGGCCGAATGGCAGAACGCGGTGCACACGGCGCTGATCGACGCCGGTTTGCAGATCCCGCAAGAAGCGGCTTTCCGCAGCGGCGGTAAGCAGGGGCTGCACAGCGAACATCTCGGGCCGCTGCTGGCGGAGATGCAGTATTTACAGCGCGCCTATCCCGGCCAGCAGTGGTAGCAGGAGGGGATTATGCAACGTCTGGTTGATATCGCGCCCCCGGAGGTCCACGCCGTCTGGGATCTGTTAGGCGCCATTGCCGATCCGGAAGTGCCGGTGCTGACCATTACCGACCTCGGCCTGGTGCGCAGCGTGGAGCGCCGCGGCGATGGCTGGGTGATTGGCTTCACGCCAACCTATTCGGGCTGCCCGGCCACCGAACATCTACTGGGAGAAATCCGCGCGGCAATGACGGAAAACGGCTACGCGCCGGTGCATATCGTGCTGCAGCTTGACCCGCCGTGGACCACCGACTGGATGGGGCCGGACGCGCGTGAACGCCTGCGCCAGTACGGCATCAGTCCGCCGCAGGGCCATGCCTGCCATGCCCACATGCCGGAGGACGTGGTCTGCCCGCGCTGCGGCAGCCGCCACACCTCGCTGATTAGCGAATTCGGTTCCACGGCCTGCAAAGCGCTGTATCGCTGCGACAGCTGCCGGGAACCCTTTGATTACTTTAAATGTATTTGAGGTTGCGATGACGACATTTCATTCGCTTACCGTGGCGAAAGTGGAGCCGGAAACCCGCGATGCGGTCACCATCACCTTTGCCATTCCCGACGCGCTGCGTAATGCATACGCCTTCCGTCCGGGCCAGCATCTGACCCTGAAAGCGCGCCTTGGCGGGGAAGAGCTCAGGCGCTGCTACTCCATTTGCCGCAGCCGCTCGCCGGGTGAAATCAGCGTGGCGGTGAAGGCCATCGACGGCGGGCGCTTCTCGCGCTATGCCCAGAGCGACATTCAGCAAGGCATGGCGCTGGACGTGATGGTGCCGCAGGGACATTTCGGCTACCAGCCGCAGGCCGGGCGTTGCGCTGACTACCTGGCGATTGCCGCCGGCTCCGGCATTACGCCGATGATGGCGATTATCGACGCCACCCTCGCCACCGAAGTCGACAGCCGCTTCACGCTGGTTTACGGCAACCGCAGCAGCCACAGCATGATGTTCCGTCAGGCGCTGGCCGACCTGAAAGACCGCTATCCGCAGCGTCTGCAGGTGGTACACCTGTTCAGCCAGGAGTCGATGGACAGCGATCTGCTGCAGGGGCGCATCAACGGCGACAAGCTGCGCGAACTGGCCGCCCATCTGCTGGACTTCAGCCGCTTCGAGCACGCCTTTATCTGCGGCCCGGCGGCGATGATGGATGAAGCGGAGATCGCCCTGCGCGAGCTGGGCGTACCGGAGGACGCGATTCATCTGGAACGTTTTAATACCCCGGACAGCCGCGCCAGGCGGGCTACCGGCGTCCAGGCGGAGGGCCGCGCGGTCACGATTCGTCAGGACGGCCGCGACCGAATCATTGCCCTGAGCGCGGAGGATGACAGCATTCTTGACGCCGCGCTGCGCCAGGGGGCGGACCTGCCGTTTGCCTGCAAGGGGGGCGTCTGCGCCACCTGTAAATGCAAAGTGCTGCGCGGCGAGGTGGCGATGGCCGCTAACTACAGCCTTGAAGCCGACGAACTGGCGGCGGGCTACGTGCTGAGCTGTCAGGCGCTGCCCACCAGCGACGATGTGGTTGTCGACTTTGACGCGCGGGGGATGGCATGAGCGAACTGTTCATTGCTCGTCACGCGCGCGTACTGCAGCTGACGCTAAATCGCCCGCAGGCGCGCAACGCTTTGAATAACGCGCTGCTGACGCAGATCGCCGACGTGCTCGACGCGGCGGCGCTGGACCCGTCGGTCGGCGTCTGCGTCATCAGCGGTAACGAACGCTTCTTTGCCGCAGGGGCTGACCTGAACGAAATGGCGGAAAAAGATCTGCCCGCCACGCTCGATGATATTCGCCCGCGGCTGTGGGCGCGTATCGACGCCTTCAGTAAACCGCTGATCGCTTCGGTTAACGGCTATGCCCTCGGCGCCGGATGCGAGCTGGCGCTGCTCTGCGATCTGATTGTCGCCGGCGATAACGCCCGCTTCGGCCTGCCGGAAATCACCCTCGGCATGATGCCGGGCGCGGGCGGGACCCAGCGCCTGATCCGCTCCGTCGGTAAGGCGCTGGCCAGCCGGATGGTCTTGAGCGGCGAAAGCATTGATGCCCATCAGGCGCAGCGGGCGGGGCTGGTATGCGAGGTTTATCCGCCAGCGCTCACCGATGAATACGCGCTCGGCCTGGCGGCAACCGTGGCTCGCCACTCGCCGCTGGCGCTGCGCGCGGCTAAGCAGGCTTTGCGGCTGTCGCAGGAGGTGAGCCTGCAGGCCGGGCTTCAGCAGGAGCGCCAGCTGTTTACTTTGCTGAGCGCGACCGAAGATCGCCGCGAAGGCATCGACGCCTTTTTACATAAACGTACTGCGGAATTTAAAGGACGCTAATCGTGGAAGCTTTCATTCTCAGCGAAGTGGAACAGGGCGTGATGACGATTACCCTTAATCGCCCGGACCGTCTGAACAGTTTTAACGACCTGATGCACCAGCAGCTGGCGGCGTGCCTGAAACAGGCCGAACGCGACGACAGCATACGCTGCCTGCTGGTGACCGGCGCGGGGCGCGGTTTTTGCGCCGGGCAGGATTTAAATGACCGTAACGTCGACCCCAGCGGGCCGGCTCCGGATCTCGGGCTCTCGGTTGAGCGTTTCTACAACCCCCTGGTGCGCCGTCTGGCGGCGCTGCCGAAACCGGTGATTTGCGCGGTGAACGGCGTCGCGGCGGGCGCGGGGGCTACGCTGGCGATGGGCTGCGATATCGTGCTGGCGGCGCGTTCAGCGAAGTTCGTTATGGCGTTCAGCAAGCTTGGTCTGGTGCCGGACTGCGGCGGCAGCTGGTTTCTGCCGCGCGTGGCGGGGCGCGCGCGCGCGATGGGGCTGGCGCTGCTGGGCGATAGCCTGAGCGCGGAGCAGGCGGCGCAGTGGGGGATGATCTGGCAGGTGGTGGATGACGCCGAGCTGAAAGACACCAGCCTGGCGCTGGCCCGGCACCTGGCCGCCCAGCCGACCTATGGCCTCGGGCTGATTAAAAACGCGCTGCGGCTGGCGGAAACCCAGACCCTGGACCAGCAGCTTGACCTGGAGCGCGACTACCAGCGCCTGGCCGGACGCAGCGCCGACTATCGCGAAGGCGTCAGCGCTTTTCTGGCGAAGCGTCCACCTCACTTCAGCGGGAAATAGCCGATGAGCACAACGTTACCTACCGTCGCGGTGATAGGCAGCGGCACCATGGGCGCCGGCATTGCCGAAGTGGCCGCCGCCGCCGGGCATCCGGTACTGATTTACGACATCGCCCCTGAGGCGGTGGTTCGCGCCATCGACGGGATTCGCCAGCGGCTGGCCTCCCGCGTCAGCCGCGGCAAGCTGGCGGCGGAAAAGGCCGGGGCGCTGCTGTCGCGTCTGGCACCGGCTGAGGATCTGAGCGCTTTAGCCCGTGCGGAGTTGGTTATTGAAGCCGCCTCCGAGCGCCTGGACGTGAAAAAAGCGCTGTTCAAACAGCTGGCCGAAATCTGCTCCCCGTCAGCGCTGCTGGTCAGCAACACGTCGTCGATATCGATCACCGCCATCGCCGCGGGAATAAAACACCCGGACCGGGTCGCCGGGCTGCACTTCTTTAACCCGGCCCCGGTAATGAAGCTGGTGGAAGTGGTCAGCGGCCTGGCCACCTCGGCGGAAGTCGTCGCACAGCTCTGCCAGCGGGTCAGCGACTGGGGAAAGCAGCCGGTTCGCTGCCGCTCAACGCCCGGCTTTATCGTCAACCGCGTGGCGCGGCCTTTTTATGCCGAAGCGTGGCGAGCGCTGGAGGAGCAGGTCGCCGCGCCGGAGGTGATTGACGCCGCCTTGCGCGACGGCGGCGGTTTTCCCATGGGGCCGCTGGCGCTGACCGACCTGATTGGCCAGGACGTCAACTTTGCGGTGACCTGTTCGGTATTTAACGCCTTCTGGCAGGACCGCCGCTATCTGCCGTCGCTGCTGCAGCAGGAGCTGGCGCTGGCCGGACGGCTGGGTAAAAAGAGCGGGCAGGGGGTCTACTGCTGGCCTGGCGAAGCGCAGCCTGAGCTGGCCCTGGCCGCCGTATCGGCAGAACGCGCAGCAAAGCGCATAAAACGTGACGTTGTCACCGATCTGGACGAGGTGCTGCTGCTGGAAACGACCGGTGAAACCGCCCTGGCGTTAAGCCTTCAGCACGGCCGCCCGGTGGTGGTCTACGACCATAGCGCAGGCGATACGGTGGTGCTGGCCAGCGCGGAAACCACCTCTCAGGCGGCGATCGATAAAGCGACTTTCTATTTTCAGCAGCAGGGCAAAAAGGTGCTGCAGATCGCCGACTATCCCGGCCTGCTGGTGTGGCGGACGGTGGCGATGCTGGTTAACGAAGCGCTGGACGCGCTGCAGAAGGGCGTCGCCAGCGCGGAGGATATCGATACCGCCATGCGTCTGGGCGTCAACTACCCGCGCGGCCCGCTGGCGTGGGGTGAATCACTTGGCTGGGGCCGGGTGCTGCGGCTGCTGGAAAACCTGCAGCAGCACTACGGCGAAGAGCGCTATCGCCCCTGTTCCCTGCTGCGCCAGAAGGCGCTGATGGAGAGACATCATGAGCAATGAAGCCTGGCACAACGCCCGCGCGATGTACGAGAACGATAACTGTGCGAAAGCGCTGGGAATTGAAATTATCGAGATGGACCAGGGCTACGCGCAGATGACCATGGCGATCACCCCGAACATGCTCAACGGCCACCATACCTGCCACGGCGGACAGCTGTTTTCGCTCGCCGATACCGCATTCGCCTACGCCTGCAACAGCCAGGGGCTGGCGGCGGTCGCGTCGGCGGCGAGCATCGATTTTCTGCGTCCGGCCTTTGTCGGCGAGCTGCTGACCGCGACGGCGAGAGTTAAGCATCAGGGCAAGCTGACCGGGGTCTATGACATAGAAATTGTTAACCAACAGCAAAAAGTTGTCGCTCTGTTCCGCGGTAAATCGCACCGCATCGGCGGCACAATCACAGGAGAAGTCTGATGCGCGACGCCTTTATTTGTGACGGGATCCGCACGCCGATTGGCCGCTACGGCGGGGCGCTGGCCAGCGTGCGCGCCGACGACCTCGCCGCCATCCCGCTGCGCGAACTGCTGAGCCGTAACCCGAAGTTCGATCCGGCATCGATTGATGATGTGATTCTCGGCTGCGCCAACCAGGCCGGCGAAGACAACCGCAACGTGGCCCATATGGCGACGCTGCTGGCGGGCTATCCGCACACCGTACCCGGCACCACCATTAACCGTCTGTGCGGCTCCGGTCTCGACGCTATCGGCTTCGCCGCACGCGCCATCAAAGCCGGAGAGGCGGATCTGATGATCGCCGGCGGCGTCGAGTCCATGTCGCGCGCACCGTTTGTGATGGCCAAAGCCAGCGCCCCCTGGCAGCGCCAGGCCGAGCTGTTTGATACCACCATCGGCTGGCGTTTTGTGAACCCGCTCATGCAGCAGCGATTTGGCACTGACAGCATGCCGGAAACGGCGGAGAATGTAGCTGAATTGTTAAATATCAGCCGCGCCGATCAGGACGCTTTCGCTTTCCGCAGCCAGCAGCGGACGGCTCAGGCCCAGCGCGACGGCATTCTGGCGCAGGAGATCGTACCGGTAAACGTTGTCGACAGGAAAGGAGCGGTAAACGTCGTGCGCGACGACGAGCATCCGCGGGCGGACACCACCATTGAACAGCTTTCGCGGCTAAAAACGCCGTTCCGTCAGGGTGGCGTAGTGACCGCGGGTAATGCCTCCGGCGTCAACGACGGCGCCGCGGCGCTGATTATCGCCAGCTCGCAGCAGGCCATCGTCCAGGGGCTGACGCCGCGGGCGCGTATTGTGGCGATGGCGACGGCGGGCGTCGAGCCGAAGCTGATGGGGCTTGGACCGGTACCGGCGGTACGTAAAGCGCTGGAGCGCGCCGGGCTGAGTATAAACGATATGGATCTGATTGAGCTGAATGAAGCCTTCGCCGCCCAGGCGCTGGGCGTGCTCAGACAGCTGGGGCTGGAGGATGATGCCCCGCATGTTAACCCCAACGGCGGCGCCATCGCCTTAGGCCATCCGTTGGGAATGAGCGGCGCCCGGCTGGCATTAAGCGCCAGCCTGGAGCTGCAGCGCCGCGGCGGGCGCTATGCGCTGTGTACGATGTGTATTGGCGTGGGTCAGGGCATTGCCATGATCCTTGAGCGAGTGTGAGCGAATCTACCTGCGAGTACCCTACAAAATGACAACGATAACTCAATTAGACCCGATTGAAACCGCATCGCGCGACGAGCTACAGGCCCTGCAAACCCAGCGTCTGAAGTGGACCCTTAAGCATGCGTATGAGAACGTGCCGATGTATCGCCGTAAATTTGACGCGGCGGGCATTCATCCTGACGATTTTCACGAACTGAGCGATCTGAGCAAGTTTCCCTGCACCACCAAGCAGGATCTGCGCGACAACTACCCCTTTGATACCTTTGCGGTGCCGATGGAGCAGGTGGTGCGTATCCACGCGTCTTCGGGCACCACCGGCAAACCGACGGTGGTGGGCTATACGCAAAACGATATTGACAACTGGGCCAATATTGTCGCCCGCTCCCTGCGCGCGGCGGGCGGGACGGCAAAAGACAAGATTCATGTTGCCTACGGCTATGGTCTGTTTACCGGCGGGCTAGGCGCCCACTACGGCGCGGAGCGTTTAGGCGCGACGGTGATACCGATGTCCGGCGGGCAGACTGAAAAACAGGCGCAGCTGATCCGCGATTTTAAGCCGGATATGATTATGGTGACGCCGTCCTACTGTCTGAACCTGATTGAAGAGCTGGAGCGCCAGATGGGCGGCGACGCCAGCGGCTGCTCCCTGCGGGTGGGCGTGTTCGGCGCGGAGCCGTGGACCCATGCGATGCGGGCGGAAATCGAACGTCGTCTGGGGATTTCGGCGCTGGATATCTATGGCCTGTCGGAGGTGATGGGGCCGGGGGTGGCGATGGAGTGTCTGGAAACCGCCGACGGTCCGACGATCTGGGAGGATCACTTCTACCCTGAAGTGGTGAATCCGGACACCGGTACGCCGCTGGCGGACGGCGAACACGGCGAGCTGCTGTTCACCACCCTGACCAAAGAAGCGCTGCCGGTGATCCGCTACCGCACCCGCGACCTGACGCGACTGCTGCCGGGCACCGCCCGCACCATGCGCCGGATGGATCGCATCAGCGGGCGCAGCGACGATATGCTGATTATCCGCGGCGTGAACGTCTTCCCGTCGCAGCTGGAAGAGGAGATCCTCAAGTTCGAACATCTGGCGCCGCACTATCAGCTGGAAGTCAACCGCCGGGGCCATCTTGATTCACTTTCGGTGCGCGTGGAGCTAAAAGAGAGCGGTCTGGCGCTGAACCACGAGCAGCGCTGTCAGATTTGCCACCAGCTGCGCCACCGGATCAAGTCGATGGTGGGGATTTCGACCGATATCAGCATTGTTAACTGCGGCAGCATTCCGCGCTCCGAGGGTAAGGCCTGCCGCGTGTTCGATCTGCGCAAGGTGGCTGCTAACGGATAACGCATTCTCCCGGAGGCGGCGCATTGCGCCTGTCCGGGCTACCCGATGCCGCAACTCCCGTAGCCCGGGTAAGGCGTTTACGCCGCGACCCGGGGAGTGTGCCGGGGCTGATGTATCAGCTCGGCCTCTTCCCGGCTCGCGCTGCGCTTAGCCGGGCTACGTATTCACCGTCGTCTGCGGGCC
>NZ_JBEAFH010000035.1:0-145538 GCF_040061575.1 Klebsiella sp. CB_Kp196 | reverse complement strand
CGCGAGCAGAACCACCGTAGGTTTTAGCCAGAACGGTAGTGATTGCAGCGGTCAGAGTAGTTTTACCATGGTCAACGTGGCCGATAGTACCGACGTTGACGTGCGGTTTTGTACGTTCAAATTTTTCTTTAGACACGGCTATATTCCTTACTATAGTGCTCTCCCCTTCTGGAGAGAGCACGGGACTTTGGTTTTAACCCTGCGGCTTATTTACCACGGGCTTCGATTACGGCCTGAGCAACGTTGTTCGGCGCATCATCATACTTCAGGAACTCCATGGAGTAAGAAGCACGACCTTTGGTCAGAGAACGCAGCTGAGTTGCATATCCGAACATTTCAGACAGCGGAACTTCAGCGTGGATCACAACGCCAGTCACGTTGGATTCCTGACCGCGCAGCATACCGCGACGACGGCTAAGGTCACCGATAACGTCACCAGTGTTCTCTTCCGGAGTTTCTACTTCAACCTTCATGATCGGCTCAAGCAGAACTGGTTTCGCTTTCTTAAAGCCATCTTTAAAGGCAATAGAAGCGGCCAGTTTAAACGCCAGTTCAGAGGAGTCAACGTCGTGGTAAGAACCGAAGTGCAGACGCACGCCCAGATCAACTACCGGATAACCAGCCAGAGGACCTGCTTTCAGCTGCTCCTGGATGCCTTTATCAACGGCCGGGATGTATTCGCCAGGAATTACACCACCTTTGATGTCGTTGATGAACTCATAACCTTTCGGGTTAGAGCCCGGCTCCAGTGGGTACATGTCGATAACGACGTGACCGTACTGACCGCGACCACCAGACTGTTTAGCGTGTTTACCTTCGATATCGGTAACTTTCGCGCGAATCGCTTCGCGGTAAGCAACCTGAGGTTTACCGACGTTCGCTTCAACGTTGAATTCACGCTTCATACGGTCAACGATGATGTCGAGGTGCAGCTCACCCATACCGGCGATGATGGTCTGGTTAGATTCTTCATCAGTCCATACGCGGAAAGACGGGTCTTCTTTAGCCAGACGGCCCAGAGCCAGACCCATTTTTTCCTGGTCAGCTTTGGTTTTCGGTTCAACAGCGATAGAGATTACCGGCTCAGGGAATTCCATACGCTCCAGAATGATCGGCGCATTAGGATCGCACAGAGTGTCACCCGTAGTTACGTCTTTCAGACCGATAGCAGCAGCGATATCGCCCGCGCGAACTTCTTTGATCTCTTCACGTTTGTTAGCGTGCATCTGTACGATACGACCGAAACGCTCACGTGCAGCTTTCACGGAGTTCAGGATGGTATCACCAGAGTTAACCACACCAGAGTACACGCGGAAGAAGGTCAGGTTACCCACGAACGGGTCGGTAGCGATTTTGAATGCCAGAGCAGCAAACGGCTCATCATCGCTAGCGTGACGCTCAGCCGGAGTATCTTTACCATCGTCCAGGATACCGTTGATCGCAGGTACGTCAACCGGGGATGGCAGGTAGTCAACTACCGCATCCAGCATCGCCTGAACACCTTTGTTCTTGAACGCAGAACCACAGGTTACCAGGATGATTTCGTTGTTCAGAACGCGCTGACGGAGAGCAGTTTTAATCTCTTCTTCAGTCAGTTCTTCACCACCCAGGTATTTCTCCATCAGCTCTTCAGAAGCTTCAGCAGCGGACTCGATCAGGTTCTGGTGCCATTCTTCGGCCAGTTCCTGCATGTCTGCCGGGATATCTTCGTAAGTGAAGGTTACACCTGCGTCTTCTTCGTTCCAGTTGATGGCTTTCATTTTCACCAGGTCAACAACACCGGTGAACGCTTCTTCAGCGCCAATCGCCAGCTGCAGCGGAACAGGGTTCGCGCCCAGACGGGTTTTGATCTGACCAACAACTTTCAGGAAGTTCGCACCCATACGGTCCATTTTGTTAACGAACGCAATGCGCGGAACTTTGTATTTGTTTGCCTGACGCCATACGGTTTCAGACTGAGGCTGAACACCACCAACTGCGCAGTAAACCATTACTGCACCATCAAGCACACGCATGGAACGTTCTACTTCGATGGTGAAGTCAACGTGCCCCGGGGTGTCGATGATGTTTACGCGATGCGGTTCATACTGCTTAGCCATACCTGACCAGAATGCAGTAGTCGCTGCGGAGGTGATAGTAATACCACGCTCCTGCTCCTGTTCCATCCAGTCCATGGTGGCAGCGCCGTCATGAACTTCACCGATTTTGTGGTTTACACCGGTGTAGAACAGAATACGTTCGGTAGTAGTAGTTTTACCGGCGTCGATGTGCGCACTGATACCGATGTTACGGTAGCGTGCGATGGGTGTTGTACGAGCCATTTGATTCCTCGTTTATTTCTTTAGGCGTTCAGTTAAGTTATCCAAAACGGGCGACTTATCTGAAGCGCCCGCCTGGTGACTAATACTCCGAAGGGATTACCAACGGTAGTGTGCGAACGCCTTGTTGGCTTCTGCCATACGGTGAACGTCTTCACGTTTCTTAACTGCAGTACCTTTGTTGTCTGCAGCATCAGAAAGTTCGTTCGCCAGACGCAGAGCCATGGATTTATCACCACGTTTACGAGCAGCTTCAACGATCCAACGCATTGCCAGAGCATTACGACGAACCGGACGGACTTCAACTGGAACCTGATAAGTAGAACCACCAACGCGGCGAGACTTAACTTCTACAGTCGGGCGCACGTTGTCGAGAGCGACTTCGAAAGCTTCCAGTTCATTTTTACCAGAGCGCTGAGCCAGGGTCTCCAGCGCGCTGTATACGATTGCTTCTGCAGTAGATTTTTTACCATCTACCATCAGGATATTTACAAATTTAGCCAGCAGTTCTGATCCGAACTTAGGATCCGGCAGGATTTTACGCTGACCAATGACGCGACGACGTGGCATGGAAATACTCCGTTGTTAATTCAGGATTGTCCAAAACTCTAAGAGTTTAGTTTGACATTAATATAAAACGTTTGGCCTTACTTAACGGAGAACCATTAAGCCTTAGGACGCTTCACGCCATACTTGGAGCGAGCTTGCTTACGGTCTTTAACGCCGGAGCAGTCAAGCGCACCACGAACGGTGTGGTAACGAACACCCGGAAGGTCTTTAACACGACCGCCACGGATCAGGATCACGGAGTGCTCCTGCAGGTTGTGACCTTCACCACCGATGTAGGAGGTGACTTCGAAACCGTTAGTCAGACGCACACGGCAAACTTTACGCAGTGCGGAGTTCGGTTTCTTAGGAGTGGTGGTATATACACGAGTACATACGCCACGTTTCTGCGGGCAGGCTTCCAGCGCCGGCACGTTGCTCTTTGCAACTTTGCGCGCGCGTGGTTTGCGTACCAGCTGGTTAATTGTTGCCATTAAATAGCTCCTGGTTTTAGCTTTTGCTTCGTAAACACGTAATAAATCGCCTCATATAATATGAGGACGCAGAATTTTAGGGCGGTGCCGAAAAGGTGTCAAGAAATATACAACGATCCCGCCATTACCAGGACAACTGACCTGCATGTTTGACTGAAAGTCTGACGAAATCAGTATAGCTAACCCTGACGACACTGTCCGCAATTTGACCAGCCAGCCCGCGGGCTTCGATATCTTCTTGCAGAGCGTAGAGGGATATGGGGGCAGATTGCAGGATTTCAAGGAAACGGCCTTCCGCGAGAGCGGCGATAACGCCGTCCGACAGCAGCAGAAGATCGTCGCCCTCTTTTAGCAAACGGAGCATAGCCGCCATATCGGCGTGCCAGGGGGATGTGCTTAGCGTGTGGAGCATTCGAGCCTCAGAACCGCAGTATCACGTTAAAATCGTCAAGCCGGGCGCGCAAAGCCTCTGGCTCCAGCCATTCGCCATCAACAACCCACGGCGTGGCAGAATTCAGACCGCGCTCCCGTGCTGAAGCAGCGCAAATCCAGCACTGTTCGATATCGTATAGCGATAAGAGCTTAAAGGTGGAGATATAGTCGCGCGCCAGCACCGCTGCGGGGCGCTGCCCGGGAAGAAGCTGAAAGACGCCATCGCCCACGAAGAAAACGCCGATCTCTTCCGTCAGCGCTGAGGTTGCCAGCAGGGCGTCCAGCCCTTCCCTGCCCGACGCTGAACCATGAGGAGCAGACGAAAAAACAAAGGCTACGCGCTTCATCAGAACTGCACCATGCGATCGCAGGTTAACGCGGCTTCCGCCAGCGCGCCCAATCCGCTCAAGGTAAAGCCCGGCTGCAAATTATACCCAGGCAAATTTAGCTGCCGGGCTTCCTGTTCATCAGTGATTCCACGGCGTAACGCTGCGGCTACACAGATATGCAAGGAAACGGCGTGTTCGTCATGCAGCGTCTGCCAGGCCCGAACCAGATCAAATTCGTCGCTGGCGGGCGCCGTGAGCTGATTCGCGTTATAGACGCCTTCACGATAGAAAAAGATGCTGATCAACTCGTGGCCTTCCTGCAAAACGGCGCGGGCAAACTGTAGTGCGCTGCTGGCCTGCTGGGTACCATAAGCGGGCCCCGTTACCGTAATGGCAAAGCGCATTACTTATCCAGCCCCTGGAAATCTCCACTTTTGAACTGACGAATGTAGAGATATACCGTGTGCTTAGAGATGTTCAGCCGATCGGCCACCTGGTTGATGGCATCTTTGATATCAAAAATCCCCTTCTCATAGAGGTTTAGGACGATCTGCCGATTTTTAGCGTTGTTAGAAACGTTACGGTCAGCGTTCACCTCTTCAATCGTGAACTCAAGCGTCTGGGCCACCAGATCGTCAACCGATGAAGCAAAGTTGACCTGGGAATTCACCTCCGTCGTTTCCGGCGGAATAAAGGTGCTCATGATTTGTGAGAAAGGGACATCAAGGTTCATGTTGATGCACAGCAGGCCAATGACCCGATGGTCACGGTTGCGGATAGCGATAGTGACCGATTTCATCAGCACACCGCTTTTGGCGCGAGTAAAATAGCATTTGGAAACGCTGCTATCGGCTCCAGTCATATCGTGCAGCATGCGCAGCGCAAGGTCGGTAATTGGCGAGCCGATTTGACGGCCGGTGTGTTCACCGTTGGCGATACGAATAGCGGAACATTTTAAGTCCTGCAATGAGTGCAATACGATTTCACAGTGGGAACCGATGAGCATCGCTAACCCGTCCACTACCGCTTCATAGGATTTAAGGATATCGAAGTCGGTCTGGTCAAAAGGACGTTGATCCAGCAAATCAAGCTCACTGGTCTCGTTGGTTAAAAGCGACCTGGACATGAAAAAAAGCACTCCTTTTCAGGAGCCTGTCGTTATCGTCAGGGCAGGCTCATCATCATTATTAATCTATCTAAAGTAATACAGCGCCTGAGGTTCTTTCCAGTTTTAATTATATCTGCCCGCAATAAAAAAACCGCCGCCCCTGGAGGCGGCGGCTTAAAACCGATTACTTCTTAGCGTCAGCGGCTGGCGCTTCAGCAGCGGCTTCAGGCTTGGCGTCCGCTTTCGGCGCCGGTTTAATATCCAGCAGCTCTACATCAAATACCAGAGTAGAGTTTGCCGGGATACCCGGTACGCCAGTTTTGCCGTAAGCCAGATCCGGTGGAATGACCAGCTGGATTTTACCGCCTTTCTTGATGTTCTTCAGGCCTTCGGTCCAGCCCGGGATCACGCCGTCCAGGCGGAAGGAAAGCGGCTCGCCGCGGGTATAAGAGTTATCAAACTCTTTACCGTCGATCAGCGTACCTTTGTAGTTGACGACAACGGTATCGCTGTCTTTCGGCGTTTCACCGGTACCCGCTTTCTCGACTTTGTAGAGCAGGCCAGATTTAGACGTTTTCACGCCTTTCTCTTTGGCAAAGGCGTCACGGTAAGCTTTGCCTTTCGCTTCATTCTCAGAGGCGTCTTTTTCCATTTTCTGCTGAGCAGCAGTTTTTACACGGGTTTCAAACGCCTGCAGAGTCTGTTCGATCTCCTGATCGGACAGCTTGCTCTTATCAGCAAAAGCGTCCTGAACGCCGGCGATCAGCTGATCTTTATCTAATTTGATGCCCAGTTTTTCTTGTTCTTTCAGGGAGTTTTCCATGTAACGTCCCAGCGATGCACCCAGCGCATAAGCAGATTTCTGATCGTCATTTTTAAATGCCGATTTGCTGTCCGTTGCGGGTGCCGCTTTCGCTGTAGTCTCAGCAGCGAAGCTCAGCGGTGCATTCAGGGCGATGGCCATAGTGGTCGCCAGCAGCGTTACTTTAAACAGTGATTTCATCCATTTCTCCAGGGCCGGGGCATCTCACCCCAGGGTTATCGTAAAAAACAAAAAACGTACTATAGAACGTTGCAGAACAAATCAACATACAGACGTACCTGAATATCGCCTCATTTAAGACTATTTTTGTATGAATTAGTTTCCTGTCAGACGTAACGATGCTGCGCGGATGCTGAAACTTCAGTAGAATCCGCCCGCAGGATAAGAAAGAAGAGGTTACTCATGCACGATAGCACTTTAGAGACTCGCCTTGCGGAGCTGGAGAGCAGACTGGCGTTTCAGGAAATCACTATTGAAGACCTCAACAAGACCGTCACCGCCCACGAGATAGAAATGGCGAGGATGCGCGAACATATGCGCCTGATGGTCGAAAAACTGAAAGCCACTCAGCCGTCGCATATGGCTTCACAGGCGGAAGAAACGCCCCCGCCGCACTATTAAGACGTAAAAAAAGCGGGTTTCCCCGCTTTTTTCTATTCCGCGACGCGAGCGCAGCGGAATTAGTGGCAGCCGCAGCCGCCGTTGCCGCCGCAGCCGCCTTTGCCATGTTCGTGGTCATGGTCATGGCCGTGGCCACCGCAGCAACCATCATGATCGTGGTCGTGGCCATGATCGTGCCCGTGAGCACCGTGTACATGACCATGCTCCAGCTCTTCCGCCGTTGCTTCGCGAATCGCGACAACTTCAACGTTGAACTTCAGATTCTGACCAGCGAGCATGTGGTTACCGTCAACAACAACGTGTTCGTCACCCACTTCGGTGATTTCTACCGGTACCGGACCCTGATCGGTTTCCGCCAGGAAGCGCATGCCAACCTGCAGTTCATCAACGCCCATAAATACGTCTTTAGGAACGCGCTGAACCAGGTTTTCGTCGTACTGACCGTATGCATCGTTAGCGCCGACTTCGACGTCAAATTTGTCGCCAACGTCGTGGCCGTCCAGCGCGTTTTCCAGGCCGGAAATCAGGGAACCGTGACCATGCAGGTAGTCAAGCGGCGCGCTTACCGGAGACTCATCAACCAACACACCGTCTTCTGTACGTACCTGATAGGCCAGGCTGACCACCAGGTCTTTTGCTACTTTCATGATATCTCCTGAGCATGGGAAGAATAGTGGCGCAGATTGTAGCGGAATTCTGCACCCGTGTACCCTCTAGCTTAAAAAAAGCCGATAGATAACGCTAGTCCGGATGAAAAATGCCTATCACTTGCTCTTCTTTGCGAACATGCTCGCGGACCTCTTTATCCGCCTCACGCATCTGATGACCGCACTTAACGCACTCAACAATATCGACATTATTCTCACGCCACATCGCCAGCGAATCCTGGGCCTGGCACGCCGGGCATTTCGCACCGGCGATAAAACGTTTACGCACAGCCATATCATTTACCTTTATTCAAATTCATCCCAGCCGTCTAACTGCCTGCTCTCTTTTTGCATCTCGCGCTGAAAAATCTCCTCCAGCTCGCGTCTCGCTTCCCGCACGCGGGATATCTGCAGGGTATCACTATGCACCGGCATTAACTCGCGCAGCATCCGCATATCGAGGCGCCGAAAATGCAGCTGGGCGCGCTGCGCCTGATGGGGATGCATGCCGAGTGAGATAAGCGCTTTCCGTCCTAGCTCCAGCGCGCTGGAGAAGGTTTCGCGGGAAAACTGCGCCACTCCCGCCTGCAGCAGCTCATGGGCCTCAACGCGTCCCCGCGCTCGCGCCAGAATATGGAGATGTGGAAAGTGTTGTTGACACATCTCCACCAGCTTCATGGTATCTTCCGGCTCGTTGCAGGTGATAACGATCGACTGCGCGTCTTCGGCTCCCGCCGAGCGAAGGAGCTCCAGCTGCGTCGCATCGCCAAAATAAACTTTATAGCCATATTTACGCATCAGATTGACCGCGCTGATATCGCGCTCCAGTACCGTAATACGCATTTTGTTCGCCATCAGCAGACGGCCAATCACCTGGCCGAAACGCCCAAAACCAACGATGATCACCTGCGGTTTGTCATCTTCAACCCACGGAGCCTCGCCCTCCTCTTCAGGTTGGTTCAATCGCCGCGAAAGGACTTTATCGATGAGCTTCATCAGCAGCGGCGTGGTCATCATCGATAATGTCACCGTCACCAGCAGCAGGGCCATCTGATCGTTTTGAAACAGACGAAGCGAAGCGGGGAGTGAGAACAGCACAAAGGCAAACTCGCCCCCCTGGCTCAGCACGCCGGCAAACTGCACCCGTTCAGAGCTGCGCAGGCCATAAACCCGTGCCAGAAGATACAGGACGAGACCTTTTACCGTCACCAGTATCGCGACGCTGGCCACAACCCACAGTAAATGGGTATAGAGCACCCCAAGGTTCAGCGCCATGCCAACGGAAATAAAGAACAGCCCGAGGAGAAGCCCTTTAAACGGCTCAATGGCGATTTCCAGCTCGTGGCGATACTCGCTCTCTGCCAGCAGGACGCCGGCGATAAAGGTCCCCAGCGCCATCGACAAACCGAGCGCATCCATAAACAACGCCGATCCAAGAACCAGCAGTAGCGTCGCCGCGGTGAAGACCTCCCGCACGCCGGAGCCGGCGATAAACCGAAATACCGGCCTCAGCAGATAACGACCTCCAACCAGCATTCCGCCGAAGGCCAGCACCTTCATCCCGATGGTGAGCCAGTTAAAATGGTCGTCACCTGACCCTGCGAGCAGGGGAACCAGCGCCAGGGCCGGGATCACAGCCAGATCCTGAAACAGCAGTACGGAGAAGCCCAGCTGCCCGGACTCGCTGCGGCTCATGCCTTTCTCCCGCATCAGCTGCAGCGCCATCGCGGTGGAAGACATCGCCAGCCCAATTCCGCCAACCACCGCAGCGCGCCATGAGAAGTCGCTAAGCATGAGCAAACCGCCAAGTATCAGCGCGCTGAAGGCGACCTGAGCGGCCCCGACGCCGAAAATGGAGCTTCTCAGCCGCCACAGCTTGGACGGATTCAACTCCAGTCCGATGATAAACATCAGAAAGACGACGCCTAATTCTGAGAAGTGAAGAATTTCATCCACATCGCTGATGAAGCCTAATCCCCAGGGGCCGATGGCGATACCGGCCAACAGATACCCGAGCACGGCACCAATACCCAGCCTCGCCGCCAGCGGCACCGCCACTACGGCGGCAAACAGAAATAACACCCCGGCCAGCAGTAAATCAGCTCCCGCCATTTGGACCTCCCGCCGTTACAGGGTTAGCCAGCCAATCGCGGTAGGCGCGAGCGCGGCTTTTCAGATCGTCGGGTGATTGCCGACGCGCCCAGTAGACGATAATCGGGCTCATCCAGTGCATGCGGCACATACCGGCGGTCAGTTCGAAAGGGCGGAGAATATCATTCATCGGATAACGATGGGCATCGCGCCGGTAGGCGCTCTCCGGCTCGCCGGTAGTAATGACGCTACGCCAGTACTTTCCCGCCAGCTGATTCCCTCCCGCCCCGCTGGCAAAGCCGCGGCTAAGCACCCTGTCCAGCCACTCTTTCATCAGCGCCGGGCAGCTCCAGGTATAGAGCGGATGCTGGAAAACAATCACCTCATGCTGGCGCAGGAGATCCTGCTCGCAGGCGATATCGATAAAAAAATCCGGATAGTGCGCGTAGAGATCGTGCACGGTAACATTCGACAACTGTAAGGCCGGTTCAAGCAAAACCCGGTTGGCCACGGAATCCTGAGATTCTGGGTGGGCATACAGCAGCAAAACTTTCGCTGTCTGAGACATCTTTCCCCTCCCGAACGTCTTCTGGCGGCCTGTGCAGCGGCTGCGTCCCGACGCAACCAGAATGACTTTGTGTATCATCTTCATTTTGGGCTACCATTGCGGCCCGGTTGAGCGATTCGCTCGACACTACATTATCATAATGACAAATTAACATAGTCAGAACATACGGCGCCTTATGATTGTTTTCTCCTCCTTACAAATTCGTCGCGGCGTACGCGTCCTGCTGGACAACGCTACCGCCACCATCAACCCAGGGCAAAAAGTCGGCCTGGTGGGTAAAAACGGCTGCGGTAAATCCACGCTGCTTTCGCTTTTGAAAAACGAGATTAGCGCCGACGGCGGCTCAATGACCTTCCCCGGCAGCTGGCAGCTGGCCTGGGTTAATCAGGAAACGCCTGCGCTTGCGCAGCCGGCTATTGACTATGTTATTGATGGCGATCGCGAATTCCGCAAGCTGGAGGCGGACCTGCACGAAGCCAACGAACGTAATGACGGCCATGCCATCGCGACGGTCCACGGTAAGCTGGACGCCATCGACGCCTGGACCATCCGCTCGCGTGCGGCCAGCCTGCTCCACGGGCTCGGTTTCAGCAACGAACAGCTTGAAAGACCGGTGAGCGACTTTTCCGGCGGCTGGCGTATGCGTCTCAACCTCGCGCAGGCGCTGATTTGCCGTTCCGATCTGCTGCTGCTTGATGAACCGACGAACCACCTCGATCTCGACGCGGTCATCTGGCTGGAGAAGTGGCTCAAAGGCTACCCGGGGACCCTGATACTGATCTCCCACGATCGCGATTTTCTCGATCCGATCGTCGACAAAATTATCCATATCGAACAGCAAACGATGTTCGAGTACACCGGCAACTACAGCTCATTTGAAGTGCAGCGCGCGACCCGTCTTGCGCAGCAACAGTCGATGTATGAGAGCCAGCAGCTGCGCGTCGCGCATTTGCAGAGCTACATCGACCGTTTTCGCGCTAAAGCCACCAAAGCTAAACAGGCGCAAAGCCGTATCAAAATGCTCGAGCGTATGGAGCTCATCGCCCCTGCCCACGTTGATAACCCGTTTCACTTTAGCTTCCGCGCGCCGGAAAGCCTGCCCAATCCCCTATTGAAAATGGAAAAGGTCAGCGCCGGTTATGGCGAGCGCGTGATTCTCGACTCAATCAAGCTGAATCTGGTTCCCGGTTCGCGCATCGGTCTGCTGGGGCGTAACGGGGCCGGTAAATCGACGCTGATTAAACTGCTGGCCGGCGAGCTACAGCCGCTGCAGGGTGAAATTGGTCTGGCGAAAGGCATCAAGCTTGGCTACTTTGCCCAGCATCAGCTGGAGTTCCTGCGCGCCGACGAATCCCCGCTGCAGCATCTTGCCCGTATTGCGCCGCAGGAGCTGGAGCAGAAGCTGCGCGACTATCTGGGCGGTTTCGGCTTCCAGAGCGATAAAGTCAACGAAGAGACAAAGCGTTTCTCCGGCGGCGAGAAAGCGCGCCTGGTGCTGGCGTTAATCGTCTGGCAGCGGCCTAACCTGCTGCTGCTTGATGAACCCACCAACCACCTCGATCTCGATATGCGCCAGGCGCTAACCGAAGCGCTCATTGATTTTGAAGGCGCGCTGGTGGTGGTTTCGCACGACCGTCATCTGATTCGCTCCACCACCGATGACCTTTACCTGGTGCACGACAGCAAAGTCGAACCTTTCGATGGCGATCTTGAAGACTATCAGCAGTGGCTGAGCGACTCGCAAAAGCAGGAAAACCAGACATCGGAAGAGCCAAAGGAAAACGGCAACAGCGCCCAGGCGCGTAAAGATCAGAAACGCCGGGAAGCCGAGCTGCGTACGCTGACCCAGCCGCTGCGCAAAGAGATCGCCCGACTGGAAAAAGAGATGGAGAAGTTCAACGCGCAGCTGGCGCAGGCGGAAGAGAAGCTGGGCGACAGCGAATTGTACGATCAAAGCCGCAAAGCCGAGCTCACCGCGTGTCTACAGCAGCAGGCCAGCGCGAAGTCCGGGCTGGAAGAGTGTGAAATGGCCTGGCTGGATGCCCAGGAGCAGCTGGAGCAGATGCTGCAGGAAGGCTAGCGGCAATATGCCATACGTGAAGGCGGGCTAACCCGCCTTTTTTCATCCTCCGCACCCTGGCTTAGCGCTGCGCCGCCAGCCGGGCGCGGATCTGCGACAGCGAGACATAGCCGTACAGCTTGCCATCCAGAAAGCGCGTTTTTAACTCGCCCTGCTGCTCCTGTTCCAGCGTTTGCCCATCGTACAGCTGCAGTTCCCCCAAGGCGTCGCGTTCCACGCGCAGCAGACCACGCGCCGAACGTTTAAGACCATTATCGGTTTTCGGCTCCTTAAAGAGGGCTCTTCCCTCGCCGTTCACCTCCCCCCAGGTTGCCTTCATCGCGAAGCCGAAGGTATCGCGGGTGTTGTACTGGTAGGTAAATGAACCCACGCCGAACACCACGTTAGCGCTGGCAAAGCCTTTCGCTTCCAGGCGACGCAGGATCTCATCCGCTCTGGCGAGAGTAATGGAATCGCCGTAAATCAGGCCGACATGCGGATCCAGCACCTTGTATCCTTTTTCGTTGATAGTACCGCCAAAAATTTCCCACAGAACCTCCACGGAGCCTTTCTCCTCGGCGCTGCGCTCGCTGCGGGTGTCGTCGTCAGCTGCGGTTCCGCACAGAATCGCCACCGGATCGCCGCTGTCCGGACGGAATACCACGCGCCCCTGACGCTGCATAATTATTGCCTGCAGCTCGCGGGTGTATTCGGTCAGCACCTGCCAGTAGTCCCAGGTATCCGAGACGATAGAGACGAAACCCTGCGGGTGGACTTCGGTAATCAGCCGGCGAAAGGTTTCAATTTCCCGCTCGCGCTCGCCCATACACATCACGCTGTGTTCCGTAGCCGGAATGCTGGCGCCGATGAGCTCATCTTCACCGCGAGTGTAATAATCACGGGCATACAGCAGCGAAGGCAGGCTATCGGTCCCTTTGAAGCTGGCCAGATGTCCGCAGCCCGACTGCGCAGTGTCGTGCAGCCCGGACATTCCCCGAAACGAAAAATCGTGACACTGGAAATCAAGGTGCGTCAGATCGCTACAGGTTTTCTCCGCCCAGCGTTCGCAAATCAGGCGATAGTGGTGGGCGATGGTCGCGTTGGTTGACGCTTTCCACAGCTCCGCCGAAAGCACCGTCTCCAGATAGTTCACCAGCCAGAAGAACTCAGGTTGCGTATTGGTGATGGTCAGCACCGGTACTTTCATCGGCACCTTGGTGCCTTCATCCAGCGCTTTGATATGCAGCGGTAAATAGCCAAGCCGATGCAGAGCGCGAATAGGCTCCACCCCAACCGTATCGCGCCCCAGATAGCCGTCCATCACCTGCTTATACTCGTTCACGACCTCCTCTTCCGGGCGGGCGAAAAACGCCTCGTTAAACAGATCGACCAGGAACCACTGCAGAAAGCCCTGCAGGCCGAAAAACACCAGCTTGCCATCGGCCTGCGGCGACTGGAAAAAACGATCGCTGCGCGGGGTAAAGTTAGAGTAAACCTTCGTTGTCCCCTGCGGATACTGCACGCGATGGGAAACTTTATAACCATCAATGGCCAGAATCGGATTTATTTTCATCATGTTATCCCCAATGTGCGCGGTAGATGGCGTCAATATCGATAAGCTCCAGCTGCGGATGAGCCAGGGCAGGAGAAGTCAAAGAGGTGGTGGCGTAAACGGCATCGATGCCGTTATTCAACAGATGCTCTACGCCTTTGGAAAAAATACCGTGGGTGACGTACAGACTCACGCTGCGGGCGCCCGCCTCGCGCAGCACCTGCGCCGAGCCGATAAAGGTGCCGCCAGCGTCACAGAGGTCGTCAACAATAAGCACCGCTTTACCCGCGACATCACCGGCCAGCAGGGAAAAACCGCTTAACGCGCCGCTGGCAAGGTCACGCTCTTTACCGAGGATCGCGAACTCTCCGGCACCGCAGGCTTTAGCCACAGGATGAATCTTCTTTAGCGCACCGGCATCCGGCGCCACCAGCATCAGCTCCCCGGCAGCAATAGCCTGACGCAGACCGGCGCTCTGCAGAAGACAGTGCTGTTGAGCCACCGCGACCATGTTATTGACTGCCGCCGCTGCGGCATCGCTGTGCGGGTCAAGCACCACGACTTTGTCAAAGCCAAGGGTATTAAGCTGCCTGGCAAAGACCTTCAGCGCGAAGCTGTCTCCCGGCACCATATGACGATCCTGACGCGCCCACGGCAGCCACGGCAGTTCCAGATGGCTAAACGTCACGTCGGTAACATGACGCACGGCCTCCACCAGCTGCGCCAGCAGCATAAAATCGTTCATGTCGCGCAGAGCAACCGCCCGGATGCGCATCAGACGGGCGGAAGGCGGTAGTGGATCGGTCACCTTCAGCCACACAGCGCCATCGGGAAAGACGCCGCTGGCAAGCGTAAACGCTTCATCATCCAGTTCCAGGGTAAATTTTTCGCTCATGATGACCTCCGCTCATTAAATTGTGTCCCTAAGACACAATCAATAATGTCCCTAAGACACATATTGTGCAAGCGTTAAATGTCATTTAAGCGGAGATGTGAATTAAGCAGTTGAAAAACAATAATAAAAATGTAGGCTTGCTGCTCAGGAAGGGGCTGGTACACTTGTCAGCGTTCTTTTCCGCTGCGAGCGCTCTATGACCAACGATGCCGAATACCTCAGCCAATACGATGCCAGCCGCTTTCCCTCGCCGCTGGTGACCGTCGATAGCGTCCTGTTTACCCTGCATGAAGGGGCGCTGTGCGTTCTGCTGGTTGAGCGCGCTAATCCACCGCAGCAGGGGGCGTGGGGGCTACCCGGCGGCTTTATCGATCTGGCGCACGATGATTCAACCCGCGCCACGGCGCTACGTAAGCTCACGGAAAAAACCGGGATTTCACCGTCATGGCTGGAGCAGCTCGACACCTTCTCCGGGCCGGATCGCGATCCGCGCGGCTGGAGCCTGACTATCGCCTGGTTTGCGTTAATCTCGTGGGTAGAGTGTCAGCCGCATATCGCCAGCGTCAGCGATGCCCGCTGGGTGCCGGTGGCGCAGCTGGATAGCTATTCGCTGGCTTTCGATCATCAAAAGATTATCGACGCCGGTCTGCATCGCTTACGCCAAAAAACGATGTACTCTTTACTGCCGGTTTACTGTCTGCCGGAGACCTTTACCCATGGTCAGCTGCTGGAAGCCACGGAAATCATCCTTGGTCAGCCGATTCAACGCAAAAGCCTGATTCGCCGCTTCGAAGCCTCCGGAATGTTTGAAGAGACCGGTGAAACAGCGGCAACCGGCGCGCGGAAAGCGCGGCTATGGCGGCGTAAACCCGGCGTCGATTTTCATCTCTTTTCACGTAACCTGCTGACCGATTAGCCGCAAGGCCACATATGGGCTAACCTGCGCACTTCATGCGCGGTATAGTATGTTATAAAGATTATTTATTGCTCTGGTGCTATGGTTGATATCACTCCTACAGAAATGACGCCCCCTGAAGACGACTCGCAGCAGTTTCATCCGATGCGCGGCGTAGGCAATCGTCATTTGCAAACCATGTTGCCGCGGCTAATCCGTCGCAAACTCCGCTTTACTCCCCACTGGCAGCGTCTGGAATTGCCGGACGGCGATTTTGTCGATCTGGCATGGAGTGAAGACCCTTCTCAGGCGCGCCATAAACCTCGTCTGGTGGTATTTCATGGCCTGGAGGGGAGCCTACACAGCCCTTACGCACACGGACTTATCCATGCGGCAATGCAGCGCGGCTGGCTGGGCGTGGTAATGCACTTTCGCGGCTGTAGCGGCGAACCCAACCGGAATAACCGCATCTACCACTCGGGCGAAACGGAAGACGGCTCCTGGTTTCTGCGCTGGCTCCAGCGCGAGTACGGCACGGTTCCCACCGCCGCGGTGGGATATTCGCTCGGGGGCAATATGCTGGGCTGCCTGCTGGCAAAAGAAGGCGACGCTATTCCCGTTGATGCCGCGGTTATCGTATCGGCGCCGTTTATGCTGGAAGCCTGTAGCTATCATATGGACAAAGGTTTCTCCCGCGTTTATCAGCGCTACCTGCTCAACCTGCTGAAAGCCAACGCCGCGCGTAAGCTAAAAGCCTATCCCGGCTCTCTGCCCGTCGATTTACGCCAGCTAAAAAGCATGCGCCGTATCCGCGAGTTTGACGATTGCATTACGGCCAGGATCCACGGTTTTGCCGATGCGCTGGACTACTATCGCCAGTGTAGCGCCATGCCGCGCCTGAGCGATATCACTAAGCCCACGCTGATTATTCACGCGAAGGACGATCCCTTTATGGATCACCACTCGATTCCCCCGCAGGAGCAGCTGCCGGCGAATGTCGAATATCAGCTCACGGAGCACGGCGGGCACGTTGGCTTCGTCGGCGGCACGCTGCGTAAGCCTGAAATGTGGCTTGAAAAACGCATCCCGGATTGGCTAACCCGTTGGCTAGGAGCGCAAATATGATCATTCCCTGGCAAGATCTCGATCCCGAAACGCTGGATAACCTGATCGAAAGTTTTGTATTACGTGAAGGCACCGATTATGGTGAACATGAACGTTCGCTGACGGATAAAGTCGCGGATGTTAAACAACAGTTGAAAAGCGGAGAAGCCGTGCTGGTGTGGTCAGAACTGCACGAAACGGTGAACATCATGCCCCGCAAGCAGTTTCACGGCTAAGGCGGCACACACTATCGTTTACTCTGGGAGTTGTTATGTCTGCCAAACATCCGGTGATTGCCGTCACGGGCTCCAGCGGCGCGGGAACCACGACCACCAGCCTCGCCTTTCGCAAAATTTTCGCCCAGCTTAATCTGCACGCCGCCGAAGTTGAAGGCGATAGCTTTCACCGCTATACCCGTCCGGAAATGGACATGGCGATCCGTAAAGCGCGCGATCAGGGCAAACATATCAGCTACTTTGGCCCCGAGGCTAACGACTTCGGCCTGCTGGAACACACGTTCGCCGAATATGGGCAAAGCGGCAAAGGCCAGTCGCGCAAATATTTACATACCTATGACGAGGCCGTGCCGTGGAATCAGGTTCCGGGGACCTTCACGCCCTGGCAGCCGCTGCCGGAACCGACTGACGTCCTGTTTTATGAAGGCCTGCACGGCGGCGTTGTGACGCCGCAGCATAACGTAGCAAACCATGTCGACCTGCTGGTCGGCGTGGTGCCCATCGTCAATCTTGAGTGGATCCAGAAGCTTATCCGCGACACCAGCGAGCGCGGACACTCTCGTGAGGCGGTCATGGATTCCGTGGTCCGCTCGATGGAAGATTACATCAACTTTATCACCCCGCAGTTTTCACGCACCCACCTCAACTTTCAGCGCGTACCGACGGTGGATACGTCCAACCCGTTTGCGGCCAAAGCCATTCCTTCACTGGATGAAAGCTTTGTCGTTATCCATTTCCGTAATCTAAAAAATATCGATTTCCCCTGGCTACTGGCGATGCTGCAGGGCTCGTTTATTTCGCATATGAATACCCTGGTGGTACCGGGCGGGAAAATGGGGCTGGCGATGGAACTGATTATGGCGCCGCTGGTTGAGCGGCTGATGGAAGGCAGGAAAATCAGCGAGTAGCCAGAACCCCGGTGGCGCGATTGCCGGCCGGGGCGCGTTCGGCTTACCCTTCGATCACTTCATAAGAGTGGGTAATGTTTACCGCTTTCTCAAGCATCAGCGCGACGGAACAATACTTTTCCGCCGACAGGTCGACCGCGCGAGACACGGCAGCGTCCTTCAGTTCTTTACCGGTCACGATAAAATGCAGATTGATATGGGTAAACAGACGCGGCGCCTCTTCGCGGCGCTCCGAGGTCAGCTTAACTTCGCAGTTGGTGACGTTCTGGCGGCCCTTCTGCAATATGGAAACCACATCAATCGCGCTGCATCCGCCTGCCGCCATCAGTACCATTTCCATTGGGCTGGGCGCTTTATCCCCGGAATTGCCGTCCATCAGAATCTGGTGGCCAGAAGCCGACTCACCGATGAAGGTTAACCCTTCAACCCACTTCACTCGCGCTTGCATAAATTTAACTCCAGGGCTGTAATTTTCCTGACAGATTACGCGTACATAACAATTCTCGCAACGGAAGGCGACCTGGGTCATGCTGAAGCGAGACACCAGGAGACATGCGGCGAAAGCTATGCTAAAACAATCTGGATGCTACAGTAATACATTGATGTACTGCATGTATGCAGAGGAGTTCACATTACAGGCTGCAGAAAACTTTCAGCCGGATTCCCAGGTATAGGGATTCAATACGATTGCATGCCCGGATGCCGTGTAGTGTCGGCACCCGGAGATAGCTTATAACAGAGGATAACCGCGCATGGTGCTTGGCAAACCGCAAACAGACCCTACCCTTGAATGGTTCTTGTCTCATTGCCACATTCATAAGTACCCATCAAAGAGCACGCTGATCCACCAGGGTGAGAAAGCAGAAACGTTGTACTACATCGTTAAAGGCTCCGTGGCTGTACTCATCAAGGATGAAGAAGGTAAAGAGATGATCCTCTCTTACCTTAATCAGGGCGATTTCATCGGTGAATTAGGCTTGTTTGAAGAAGGCCAGGAGCGTAGCGCTTGGGTACGTGCGAAAACCGCATGTGAAGTGGCCGAAATCTCCTACAAAAAGTTCCGTCAGCTGATCCAGGTTAACCCGGACATCCTGATGCGTCTCTCTTCGCAGATGGCTCGTCGTCTGCAGGTCACGTCTGAGAAAGTCGGCAACCTCGCCTTCCTTGACGTTACCGGTCGTATCGCTCAGACGCTGCTGAACCTGGCTAAACAGCCGGATGCGATGACCCACCCGGACGGTATGCAAATTAAAATTACCCGCCAGGAAATTGGTCAGATCGTCGGATGCTCCCGCGAGACCGTTGGCCGCATCCTGAAAATGCTGGAAGATCAAAACCTGATCTCCGCGCACGGTAAAACTATCGTCGTCTACGGTACCCGTTAAGTCGGTAAAACGGCGTATTGCCTGACAATACGCCGTTTTTGTTTTCCCCTCATGTGGCGCAGGCTGATTTACCACCCGGAAGTCAACTATGCACTGCGGCAAACGCTGGTGTTGTGTCTGCCGGTTGCGATTGGGCTTCTGCTCGGTCATCTCCAGCAGGGGCTGCTGTTTTCTCTTGTTCCCGCCTGCTGCAACGTTGCCGGGCTGGATACGCCGCATAAACGCTTCTTTAAACGCCTGATTATCGGCGGCAGCCTGTTTGCCGGCTGTAGCCTGATCGTTCAGCTCCTTCTGCAGCGAGACATCCCTTTGCCGCTGATCCTCACGGGTCTGGCGCTCATCCTCGGCGTCACCGCCGAAATCAGCTCCCTGCACGCTCGGCTGCTGCCCGCCTCGCTTATCGCGGCTATTTTTACCCTCAGTCTCGCTGGCAATATGCCTATCTGGGAGCCGCTGTTAATCTACGCCATGGGCACCTTATGGTATGGCGTGTTTAACTGGTTCTGGTTTTGGCTGTGGCGCGAACAGCCGCTGCGTGAATCATTAAGCCTGCTCTACCGGGAGCTGGCCAACTACTGCGAGGCCAAATACAGTCTGCTTACCCAGCATACGGACCCCGCCACATCGCTGCCGCCGCTGCTCAACCGCCAGCAGAAGGTGGTGGATCTGATTACCCAGTGCTATCAGCAGATGCATATGCTGGCGGCTAACCAGCGCAGCGATCACAAACGCCTGCTGCGCGCTTTCCAGGTTGGACTGGACCTTCAGGAACATATTTCCGTCAGTCTTCATCAGCCGGAAGAGGTGCAGAAACTGGTGGAGCGCAGCCACGCGGAAGCGGTGATTCGCTGGAACGCGCAAACCGTTGCCGCCCGCCTGCGGGAGCTGGCGGACGATCTCCTCTACCACCGTTATCCTCAGCGCTTTCAGATGGATAAACAGATCGGCGCGCTGGAAAAAATCGCCTGGCAGCATCCGGATAATCCGGTTGGCCAGTTCTGCGCCTGGCACTTCAGCCGCATTGCCAGGGTTCTGCGCACCCAGCGCCCGCTATACGCGCGTAACCTGATGGCGGATAAAACCCGCCGCCTGCCGCTGCTGCCCGCGTTGAAAAACTATCTGTCGCTTAAGTCGCCGGCGTTACGAAACGCGGCGCGTATCAGCGTGATGCTGAGCGTCGCCAGCCTGATGGGCAGCGCGCTGCATCTGCCTAAGCCCTACTGGATCCTGATGACCGTGCTGTTCGTGACGCAAAACGGCTACGGCGCAACCCGGGTACGTATCGTCCATCGGGCTGCCGGAACCATTGCGGGACTGGTCATTGCCGGGCTCACGCTGCACTTTCACGTTCCTGAAGGCTATACGCTGACCGCGATGCTGTTCATCACGCTGTTAAGCTATCTGATTATCCGCAAGCACTACGGCTGGGCGATGGTCGGGTTTACGGTGACGGCGGTGTACACTCTGCAGCTGCTCACTCTGAACGGCGAGCAGTTTATCATCGCCAGACTGATTGATACGCTGATTGGCTGTCTGATCGCCTTCGGCGGAATGGTCTGGCTATGGCCGCAGTGGCAAAGCGGGCTGCTGCGCAAAAATGCCCACGATGCGCTGGAAGCCGATCAGGAAGCGCTCAGGCTGATCCTCAGCGACGATCATCAGGCCCCGGCGCTGGCCTACCAGCGCATGCGCGTTAATCAGGCGCATAACGCGCTGTTTAACTCGCTGAATCAGGCGATGCAGGAACCCGGCTTTAACTCGCACTATCTGGAAGACATGAAGCTGTGGGTGACCCACAGCCAGTTTATTGTCGAGCATATTAACGCGATGACCACTCTGGCGCGCGAGCACAATATGCTGACGCCGGATCTGGCGCAGCGTTATCTGGAATCCTGCGAGATTGCGCTCCAGCGCTGCCAGCAGCGGCTGGATTCCGACGGGCCGGGCAGCGCGGGGGATGTGAACATTATGGAGGCGCAGGATGCGGAGGTTCCTCGCGGCCCGCTCAGTACGATGGAGCAGCATTTGCAGCGCATCCTCGGGCATCTGAACACCATGCACACCATTTCATCGGTGGCATGGCGTCAGCGTCCGCATCATGGCATCTGGCTGCGCGCCACTAAGCGCTAAGCACCCGCTCAACCGCCAGGGCAAAGCGCGCCATGCCTTCAGCAATATCGCTATCATCAATCACCAGCGACGGTACGAAGCGCATCACGTCCGGTCCGGCATTGAGCACCATGACGCCCGCCTCTGCGGCGGCGTAGAGGAAATCGCGCGCCTTCCCGTGATACTGCAGCTTCAGCTCGGCGCCGATAAGCAGACCCATGCCGCGAATATCGCTGAACAGATCGAACCGCGCGTCAATGCGCTGAAGGTGCTCAACAAACAGCTCGCGCTTCGCGGTGACGCCGTCCAGCACTTCCGGCGTGTTAATCAGATCGAAGGCCGCTCCGCCGACCGCGCAGGCCAGGGGGTTACCGCCGTAGGTTGAGCCGTGAGAACCGGCGTGGAAAGCGCTGGCGATATCATGGGTGGTCAGCATCGCGCTGATAGGGAAGCCGCCGCCAAGCGCCTTGGCGCTGGTCAGAATATCCGGCGTCACGCCGTAGTGCATATAGGCAAACAGCGAGCCTGTACGCCCCATACCGCACTGTACTTCATCAAACACCAGCAGTGCCTGGTGCTGGTCGCAGAGATCGCGCAATCCTTGCAGGAATTCCGGCGTCGCCGCCGTCACTCCGCCTTCACCCTGAATCGGCTCGACCACCACCGCGCAGGTATGATCGTCCATCACGGCTTTCACCGCGTGTAAATCGTTAAACGGCACGTGAACGATATCGGCCGGTTTCGGCCCAAACCCGTCGGAATATTTCGGCTGACCGCCGACGGAGACGGTGAAAAGCGAGCGACCGTGAAACGCATTATGGAAAGCGATGATTTTGGTTTTGTACGGGCTATGGCGGGTCACGGTGTAATGGCGAGCCAGCTTGAAAGCCGTTTCGTTAGCTTCCGTACCGGAGTTCATAAACACGACGCGATCGGCAAAAGTCGCATCCACCAGCTTCCGCCCGAGTCGCAGGGCCGGTTCGTTGGTAAAAACGTTGCTGGTATGCCACAGCTTTTCACCCTGCTCATGCAGTGCCGCCACCAGCGCCGGATGGCAATGACCGAGCGCGGTCACGGCAATCCCACCGGCGAAATCAACGTACTCTTTACCCTGCTGATCCCATACCCGGCTTCCCTTACCCTTCACCGGAATAAATTCTGCCGGTGCATAAATCGGCAAAATGACCTCATCGAATGTAGCGCGGGTGATTGCCGGTTGTTCAGTTGCCATGTGGTGCCCATCCTTTACGTTATGCAGCAATGATTATGATAATCTAATCACAAAATATGCATAAAAAATCAACTCATGGCAACTACAAATCACCGATTGAGGAAGTTTGCCAGCAGCTGGTGGCCCTGCTCGCTGAGAATACTCTCCGGATGAAACTGCACGCCCTCGAGATCGAACACGCGGTGGCGAATGCCCATGATCTCTCCCTCCTCGCTGCGGGCGGTCACCTCAAAGCATTCAGGCAGCGTTAGCGGATCAATGAGCAGGGAGTGGTAGCGGGTCACCGTAAGCGGGTTATTCAGTCCAAGGAACACCCCTTGGCCGGTATGGCTGACGGGGGACGTTTTCCCGTGCATGACTTTGGCGGCTCGTACGATAGCGGCGCCGAAAACCTGGGCGATGGCCTGATGGCCGAGGCAAACGCCTAAGATCGGCGTTTGGCCGGAAAAATGGCGGATCGCCGCCAGTGAAATCCCGGACTCATCCGGCGTACAGGGGCCCGGCGAGATAACGATTTTCGCTGGCGCCAGGGAAATAATGTCCGCTAACGTCAGCTCGTCGTTACGCCTGACCAGCACTTCCGCCCCAAGTTCGCAGAAATACTGGTACAAATTCCAGGTGAAAGAATCGTAGTTATCGATAAGCAGGATCATAGCGGCTCCGGGAACAAAGAACCGCGCTATTCTACTCAGTTTCCGTCGCTTCGCTTACCACTTTGCGAAATATCGTCCGCAGTGGAGAAAGGTCGCCCATCGCTCCGCTCTGGTTGGCCTGGTTCCACGCATCGACCGCAATATCGCGCCAATCCAGCGTATAGCCCGCATGGATAGCCAGCTGCTCAAAGAAAATGCGTTGCGCCATGCCGTTACCGAGACGGAAAGGATGCAGGACGTTAATTTCGCAGTAGTAATGAGCAAGACGTTCAATGAATTTATCCTGCGCGAGGCCCACCAGATAACCTTCCTCTTCAAGATCCTGAAGCAGCGCGTTTCCCTCTTTTTCGATATAGGCAAAATGGCAGAAACGGGTGTCGCCCTGATAGATATCCACTTCACGCAGCTGCCCTGCCCAGTCGAAGACATCCTGATAGAGCTGGCGATGAATAGCGCAGAGATGAGGCAATCCCCGCACCAACGGCCCGAGTTCAATGGTTGCCGCGCGTAAGGCGGTCAGCTCCCACGCCGCCTGCTCAAGTCGCTGAGCCTGGCGAATTCCCAGGCGGTTGCGCATCACCTTAAGACCGGGGTAGAGATAGGGGTCCCGCCCCTCGCCAAATTTATCGCTCATAGTGACTCCTTAACGCCGCAATGCGCGCCAGGGCTTCTTCGGGGGTAAGGGTTATCAGCGGAACATCGACGCCCTCCAGCCGTCGGCTGGCCTGAAAATTCACGTTACGTCGATCCTCCCAGAGACGGGATTTCTGTTTTTCGGTGAGCTTTTTCATTTAACACCTCCCTGACGCGTCCGCAGTTGCCACAAGTATAAGCGGCAAAAAACGATTTCGCAGGGAAGCGGGGGCTGCGCGGGTACGGGTTACCCGCGCAAAATAAAATTACGGCAGAACTTTTGCGGAAAGGATCACGATAGGTTTGGACGGTACATTCTGATACGGCCCAACGTTATGGGTCGGCACCTGAGAAATCTTATCCGCCACGTCCATACCTTTAACGACTTTACCAAACACCGCATAGCCAAAATCACGCTGGCCATGATCGAGGAAGGCGTTATCCGCAATATTGATAAAGAACTGGCTGGTGGCGCTGTCCTGATCGGCGGTACGCGCCATGGCGATGGTGCCACGCGTATTGCGCAGGCCGTTGTCGGCTTCGTTTTTAATCGGTGGATTAGGCTGTTTCTGCTGCATCTGCTCGTTAAAGCCGCCGCCCTGCACCATAAAGCCCGGGATCACCCGGTGAAAAGTGGTGTTGTTATAAAAGCCGCTGTTCACGTACTTGAGGAAGTTATCCACCGAGATCGGTGCTTTCTGGCTATTCAGCTCAAGCTCAATATTGCCCGCAGACGTGGTCAGCAACACATGGGGATCCCCTTTTGCCGCCATGGCCGGGGAGAATGCTGAAATGGCGAAAACGGCAGCCACCGCCGCGAGAGTTGATTTGAGCATGGAAATTCCTTAACGGAGCAGAATAAAAACCGAGTGCTTTGATTCTAAAGAGCCTTTGCATCCTGGGCCAGCCTTTTACCTAATTTTACTTAGCTGAAACAGTTGTAACGGTGGGCCTGGCGATCGGCCAAATAGATAAATGTGATATGAGTCACACTAAGAATTGCAAAAAGATATAAATTTCAGAATAAACGTTTGCTTGAATCACGCTAACGCATAAAATCTGTCCGCCCGGCGCAGAGTCAACGCGCTTTACATTTCTATTCACAGGCCAGTCATGACTAACAGCAATCGTATCAAGCTCACATGGATCAGCTTCTTCTCCTACGCCCTGACCGGCGCGTTGGTGATTGTCACCGGGATGGTGATGGGAAATATCGCAGATTATTTTCATCTGCCCGTTTCCAGTATGAGCAACACCTTTACTTTCCTTAATGCCGGTATCCTGATCTCTATCTTCCTGAACGCCTGGCTGATGGAAATTGTTCCGCTGAAAACCCAGCTGCGTTTTGGCTTTATCCTGATGGTTCTGGCCGTCGCGGGTTTAATGTTCAGCCACAGCCTGACGCTGTTTTCCGCTTCGATGTTCGTGCTTGGCCTGGTCAGCGGGATTACCATGTCGATTGGTACCTTCCTGATCACCCATATGTATGAAGGCCGTCAGCGCGGGGCGCGTCTGCTGTTCACCGACTCCTTCTTCAGCATGGCGGGGATGATCTTCCCGATGCTGGCCGCTTATCTGCTGGCGCGCAGCATCGAATGGTACTGGGTTTATGCCTGCATCGGCCTGGTCTACGTCGCTATTTTCATTCTGACCTTCGGCTGCGAATTCCCGGTATTGGGCAAAAAAGCCCTGCAGGATAGCCAGCCGGTAGTGAAAGAGAAATGGGGTATCGGCGTGCTGTTCCTCTCCATCGCTGCGCTATGCTACATCCTCGGTCAGCTGGGCTTCATCTCCTGGGTGCCGGAATACGCCAAAGGCCTGGGCATGAGTCTTGGCGACGCGGGTAAACTGGTGAGCGATTTCTGGATGTCGTACATGATCGGCATGTGGTCTTTCAGCTTCATCCTGCGCTTCTTCGACCTGCAGCGCATTCTGACCGTACTGGCGGGCGTAGCGACGGTACTGATGTATCTGTTTATCAACGGTTCGCCGGAGCATATGCCGTGGTTTATTCTGACCCTCGGCTTCTTCTCCAGCGCCATCTATACGTCGATCATCACCCTGGGTTCACAGCAAACCCGAGTGTCGTCGCCGAAGCTGGTGAACTTCATTCTGACCTGCGGCACCGTGGGTACCATGCTGACTTTCGTCGTGACCGGCCCTATCGTTGCCGCCAGCGGTCCGCTGGCAGCGCTGCATACCGCTAACGGCCTCTATGCCGTGGTGTTTGTGATGTGTCTGATCCTCGGCTTCGTCTCCCGCCACCGTCAGAACAACGCGGCAGCGGAATCGCACTAAGCCTCAGGCCCCTTTGTTCCGGCAAAGGGGCTATTTCGGGTAAAGAACAGCTCCTCCCCGCCCCGATCCATCTGAACCCAGGTTTGCGCCAGCTGCGTGGTGGCAATGACTCTCCCCTGGCGGATTGACCAACGCACCGGAACCTGACAACGCACGGCCTCAAACCCGTTTTCCGCGGGCAGAATCACCAGATTCGCCGTGTTCCCCTTCGCAATACCGTAATCGCTCAGGCCAAACGTGCGCGCGCTATTTTCCGTGACCAGCTTCAGTCCCTCGTTAATCTGCTGATAGCCCATCATCTGGCAAACGTGCAGGCCCATGTGCAGCACCTGCAGCATATTGCCGGTCCCCAGCGGATACCAGGGGTCAAATACATCGTCATGGCCAAAGCAGACGTTAATGCCCGCCGCCATCAGCTCCTTCACGCGCGTGATACCGCGACGCTTCGGATAGTCGTCAAAGCGTCCCTGGAGGTGAATATTGACCAGCGGGTTAGCGACGAAGTTAATGCCGGAGAGCTTCAGCAAACGAAAAAGACGTGACGTATAGGCGCCATTGTAGGAGTGCATCGCGGTGGTATGGCTGGCGGTTACTTGCGGACCTATCCCCTCTTTTAACGCCAGGGCCGCCACGGTTTCAACGAACCGCGACTGTTCATCATCAATTTCATCGCAGTGGATATCCAGAGGCCGCTGATACTTTTTCGCCAGACGGAAAGCGATGTGCAGGGATTCCACGCCATATTCGCGCGTAAATTCAAAATGCGGAATCGCGCCCACCACGTCGGCCCCCAGACGCAGCGCCTCTTCCAGCAGGGCCTCACCATTGGGGTAGGATAAAATGCCCTCCTGGGGGAAGGCGACAATCTGCAGCTCGACCCACGGCGCGACCTCCTGTTTTACCTCCAGCATGGCTTTGAGCGCGGTCAGCGTCGGATCGGAAACATCAACGTGGGTACGAACAAACTGGATGCCGTTGGCGATCTGCCACTTCAGCGTCTTCCACGCGCGGGCTTTAACGTCCTCATGGCTCAATAAAGCCTTACGCTCCGCCCAACGCTCAATCCCTTCAAACAGCGTCCCGGACTGGTTCCAGTTCGGCTCTCCGGCAGTTTGGGTCGTATCAAGGTGGATATGCGGCTCAATAAAAGGGGGGATCGCCAGTCCGCCGCGGGCGTTCAGCACTTCAAAATTCTCTTTGCGCGCCTCCCCCATAGGGGTGATATCCCCGAAGCGCCCCTTGTCTATCGCTATCTGCCATAACCCTTCGCGATCGGGCAGACGAACGTTCTCAATTAACCAAAGCGGCGCTGCTGTCATATCGATGACTCCCGTAATTGTTGCTGAAGTTTTACTCAACCCGCCGTGGGTATCCGTTGCTAATTTTGTACATAAAAAAAGCAAAAAGGAAAAGCCAGCGTTTTCCGTTACTTATAAAAATACTGACAAATCATAAACATACCACTTAAGTAGTAGGTAAAGGTGTAATTGATTTGCATCAATAAGTGTCGCGGCTGAATCGTTAAGGTAGGCGGTAATATAAAAGAAATCGAGGCAAAAATGAGCAAAGTCAGACTCGCTATCATTGGTAATGGTATGGTCGGCCACCGCTTTATTGAGGACCTTCTTGATAAATCCGACGCCAGCCTGTTCGATATTACCGTCTTCTGTGAAGAACCCCGTATCGCCTACGACCGCGTGCACCTCTCCTCCTACTTCTCTCACCATACCGCCGAAGAACTCTCTTTGGTACGGGAAGGTTTCTACGAGAAGCACGGCGTTAAGGTGCTGGTCGGCGAACGCGCCATCACCATCAACCGCCAGGAGAAGGTTATCCACTCCAGCGCGGGGCGTACCGTTTTCTATGACAAGCTGATTATGGCGACCGGTTCCTATCCGTGGATCCCGCCGATTAAAGGTTCTGAAACCCAGGACTGCTTTGTTTATCGTACCATTGAAGACCTTAACGCGATTGAAGCCTGCGCCCGCCGCAGCAAACGCGGCGCGGTCGTCGGCGGCGGTTTGTTAGGCCTCGAAGCCGCGGGCGCGCTGAAAAATCTCGGCGTTGAGACCCACGTGATTGAATTCGCACCCATGCTGATGGCGGAACAGCTGGATCAGATGGGTGGCGAACAGCTACGTCGCAAGATTGAAAGCATGGGCGTGCGCGTGCACACCAGTAAAAACACCAAAGAGATCGTTCAGGAAGGTACCGAAGCGCGTAAAACCATGCGTTTTGCCGACGGCAGCGAGCTGGAAGTCGACTTTATCGTCTTCTCTACCGGTATCCGCCCGCGCGATAAGCTGGCCACCCAGTGCGGTCTGGAAGTCGCTCCGCGCGGCGGCATCGTGATTAACGACGCCTGCCAGACCTCTGACCCGGATATCTACGCCATCGGTGAATGCGCCAGCTGGAACAACCGCGTTTACGGCCTGGTCGCCCCGGGCTACAAAATGGCTCAGGTTACCGTTGACCATATCCTCCAGACCGAAAACGCCTTTGAAGGCGCGGATCTCAGCGCCAAGCTGAAGCTGCTGGGCGTTGACGTCGGCGGCATTGGCGACGCTCACGGTCGTACGCCGGGCGCGCGCAGCTACGTTTACCTCGACGAAAGCAAAGAGGTCTACAAACGCCTTATCGTCAGCCCTGACAACAAGACCCTGCTCGGCGCGGTGCTGGTGGGCGATACCAGCGATTACGGCAACCTGCTGCAGCTGGTGCTGAACGCCATAGAACTGCCGGAAAACCCCGACTCGCTGATCCTCCCAGCGCACGCGGGCAGCGGTAAGCCGTCCATCGGCGTCGATAAACTGCCGGACAGCGCGCAAATTTGCTCCTGCTTCGATGTCACCAAGGGCGCATTGATTGCCGCCATTAATAAAGGCTGCCACACGGTGGCGGCGCTGAAGGCGGAAACCAAAGCCGGTACCGGCTGCGGCGGCTGTATCCCGCTGGTGACTCAGGTGCTCAACGCCGAACTGGCGAAACAGGGCATCGAAGTTAACAATAACCTGTGCGAGCACTTTGCATACTCCCGTCAGGAACTGTTCCACCTCATCCGGGTGGAAGGCATCAAAACCTTTGAAGAGCTGCTGGCGAAACACGGTAAAGGCTACGGCTGTGAGGTTTGTAAACCGACCGTGGGCTCGCTGCTGGCTTCCTGCTGGAACGAATATATCCTCAAGCCGCAGCATACCCCGCTGCAGGATACCAACGACAACTTCCTGGCCAACATCCAGAAAGACGGCACCTACTCCGTTATCCCGCGCTCTGCGGGCGGCGAAATCACGCCGGAAGGACTGGTGGCCGTCGGCCGTATCGCCCGCGAATTTAATCTGTACACCAAGATCACCGGCTCTCAGCGTATCGGCCTGTTCGGCGCGCAAAAAGACGATCTACCGGAAATCTGGCGTCAGCTGATCGACGCGGGCTTCGAAACCGGTCACGCGTATGCCAAGGCGCTGCGGATGGCGAAAACCTGCGTAGGCAGCACCTGGTGCCGCTACGGCGTAGGCGACAGCGTGGGTTTCGGCGTCGAGCTGGAAAACCGCTACAAAGGCATTCGTACGCCGCATAAAATGAAGTTTGGCGTCTCCGGCTGTACCCGCGAATGTGCGGAAGCCCAGGGTAAAGACGTCGGCATCATCGCCACTGAGAAAGGCTGGAACCTTTACGTCTGCGGCAACGGCGGCATGAAGCCGCGCCACGCGGATCTGCTGGCAGCGGATCTTGACCGCGAAACGCTGATGAAATACCTCGACCGCTTCATGATGTTCTACATCCGTACCGCCGACAAACTGACCCGTACCGCGCCGTGGCTGGATAACCTGGAAGGCGGCATCGATTATCTGAAGTCGGTCATCATCGACGACAAGCTGGGCCTGAACGAACATCTGGAAGAAGAGATGGCCCGCCTGCGTGAAGCGGTAGTCTGCGAGTGGACGGAAACCGTTAACACCCCAGCGGCCCAGGTGCGCTTTAAACACTTCATCAACAGCGATAAGCGCGATCCGAACGTCCAGGTGGTCCCTGAGCGTGAACAGCATCGCCCGGCCGCGCCCTACGAACGTATCCCGGTAACTCTGGTGGAGGAAAACGCATGAGCCAGTGGAAAAACATCTGCAAACTCGATGACATCCTGCCGGAAACCGGCGTCTGCGCGCTGTTAGGCGACAAACAGGTGGCGATTTTCCGCCCCTATCACGGCGACCAGGTGTTTGCGATTAGCAATATCGACCCGTTCTTTGAATCCAGCGTCCTGTCTCGCGGCCTGATCGCCGAGCATCAGGGCGAACTGTGGGTGGCCAGTCCGCTGAAAAAGCAGCGCTTCCGCCTGCGCGACGGCCTGTGTATGGAAGATGAAAGCCATTCGGTGGCGCACTATGAAGCCCGAGTGAAAGACGGCGTCGTGCAGCTACGCGGTTAATCACTTTACGGGAGGCGCAACGCCTCCCTTTTTTTGCATTTTTTTCTTCAATTGATGGCACAACGTCATTTGTACTGCATCGCGAAGGCAGCTAACCAAGAGCCAGCGCAAGGGATGAGGTGCTAAAGGAACTCCTATGTTTACGGACACAATAAACAAGTGCGCGGCCAACGCCGGGCGCATTGCGCGCCTCTCGGCCAATCATCCACTCAGCTTCTGGGTAAGCGCCATGATGGCGGGTGCCTACGTCGGCCTCGGCATCATCCTTATATTCACCCTCGGCAACCTGCTCGACCCTGCCGTTCGCCCGCTGGTGATGGGCGCCACCTTTGGCATTGCGTTAACGCTGGTGATTATCGCCGGCTCTGAATTGTTCACCGGCCACACTATGTTCCTGACCCTGGGCGTGAAGGCGGGGACCATCAGCCAGGGGCAGATGTGGGCGATTCTGCCGCAAACCTGGATGGGTAACCTTGCGGGTTCCGTTTTCGTGGCGCTGCTGTATAGCTGGGGCGGCGGCAGCCTGCTGCCGGTCGATACCAGCCTCGTCCACACCGTCGCGCTGGCAAAAACCAGCCAATCCGCGATGGCGCTCTTTTTCAAAGGCGCACTGTGTAACTGGCTGGTGTGTCTGGCGATCTGGATGGCAATCCGTACCGAAGGCGCGGCAAAATTTATTGCTATCTGGTGGTGTCTGCTGGCGTTTATCGCGTCCGGCTATGAGCACTCCGTCGCGAATATGACGCTGTTTGCCCTCTCCTGGTTTGGCCATCATAGCGATGCCTACACGCTTGCGGGAATCGGTCACAATCTGTTATGGGTAACACTCGGCAATACTTTGTCCGGTGTCGTATTTATGGGATTGGGTTATTGGTATGCTACGCCGCAATCGGAGCGCCCCGCCCCGGAAAAAACTAACGAGACTAAGAGTCTGGCTCAGTAGACGTAATCGGTGCAGGCAGGTTGAACATTGCCCAGGTTCAACCTGATAAATAAGATAGCCTGATAGCCAGATTCTAAGGCTGCTGCCAATAATTAAGAGGGAATGTCGTGGACCATTTGCCTATATTTTGCCAATTACGCGATCGCGACTGCCTGTTAGTCGGCGGCGGCGATGTGGCTGAACGTAAAGCTCGTCTGTTACTGGACGCTGGCGCCAGATTAACGGTCAATGCCCTGGATTTTGTGCCGCAATTCCAGGTATGGGCCGATGCAAACATGCTGACCCTGGTTCAGGGCGAGTTTAATCCTGCTCTGCTGGATAACTGCTGGCTGGCCATTGCCGCAACCGACAACGAAGCGGTTAATCAACGAGTCAGCGCGTCAGCGGAAGAAAGGCGAATATTTTGTAACGTGGTCGACGCCCCTCAGCAGGCCAGCTTTATTATGCCGTCGATTATCGACCGCTCGCCGCTGATGGTGGCCGTCTCATCCGGCGGCACCTCGCCGGTTCTGGCGCGCCTGCTGCGCGAAAAGCTGGAATCAGTTTTACCGCTGCATTTAGGCCAGTTGGCCCACTACGCAGGTCAGCTGCGCTCAAGAGTAAAGAAACAGTTTGCCACCGTCGGCGAGCGCCGACGCTTTTGGGAGAAACTGTTTGTTAACGACAGGCTGGCGCAGTCGCTGGCCAACGAGGACCGCCAGGCCGTCGCTGACGCCACGGAGCAGCTGCTGACCGAGCCGCTGGATCATCGCGGTGAAGTGGTACTGGTGGGCGCCGGCCCCGGCGACGCCGGACTGCTGACCCTCAAAGGCCTGCAGCAAATACAGCAGGCCGATGTCGTGGTTTATGACCGCCTGGTCTCCGACGATATCATGAATCTGGTGCGCCGCGATGCCGACCGGGTCTTCGTGGGTAAACGCTCGGGCTACCACTGCGTACCGCAGGAAGAGATTAACCAGATTCTGCTGCGCGAAGCCCAGGGGGGGAAACGCGTTGTACGACTAAAAGGCGGCGATCCGTTTATCTTTGGCCGCGGCGGCGAAGAGCTGGAAACCTTGTGCCATGCCGGTATTCCGTTCTCCGTTGTACCGGGAATTACCGCGGCCTCAGGCTGTTCCGCCTACTCGGGCATTCCCCTGACCCACCGGGATTTTGCCCAGGGCGTGCGCCTGGTTACCGGCCACCTTAAGACCGGCGGCGAGCTGGACTGGGAAAACCTGGCGGTTGAAAAGCAAACCCTGGTGTTTTATATGGGCCTGAACCAGGCTCCGGCGATCCGGGAAAAACTGATTGCCCACGGCATGGCGGCGGATATGCCCGCAGCCATCGTTGAAAACGGAACGGCGATAACGCAGAAGGTTGTCACCGGCACGTTAGAGCAATTGGATATTCTGGCCCAGCAAATGGCCAGCCCGGCGCTGATTATTGTCGGCCGCGTGGTCGGCCTGCGCGATAAGCTAAACTGGTTCTCCAACCATTAATGACGCTGATGTAGCTCAAAACCGCTCACAAATTAAAAAGCCGGATGCATTGCACCCGGCTTTTTATTGCGCTGAGACCAGCAAATTGCTCAGGGCTTAGCGACGAAACCAATCGCTTCGTAAACCGCTTTCAGGGTAACGGAAGCGCGAGCGCTGGCTTTCTCCGCACCCTCTTTCATGACCTGATTGAGGAATGCTTCATCACCGCGGAATCGGTGATAGCGCTCCTGCAGTTCGGTCAGCATGCCGGAAACGGCTTCAGCCACTTCGCCCTTCAGGTGACCGTACATTTTGCCTTCAAAATGCTGCTCCAGCTCTGGAATGCTCTGTCCGGTAACGGCAGAGAGGATGTCCAGCAGGTTCGAGACGCCCGCTTTGTTCTGGATGTCGTAGCGAACAACCGGCGGCTCGTCGGAGTCGGTGACCGCGCGTTTGATCTTCTTCACCACCGATTTCGGGTCTTCCAGCAGGCCGATAACGTTGTTGCGGTTATCATCTGACTTGGACATCTTTTTGGTCGGCTCCAGCAGCGACATCACGCGCGCGCCGGATTTTGGAATAAACGGTTCCGGCACTTTAAACACGTCGCCGTAGATAGCGTTGAAACGCTGGGCGACATCGCGACTCAGCTCCAGGTGCTGTTTCTGGTCTTCGCCAACCGGGACCAGGTTAGTCTGATACAGCAGAATGTCGGCAGCCATCAGTACCGGATAGTCAAACAGACCGGCGTTAATGTTTTCCGCATAGCGCGATGACTTGTCTTTAAACTGGGTCATACGGCTCAGTTCGCCGAAATAGGTGTAGCAGTTCAGCGCCCAGCCGAGCTGCGCGTGCTCCGGCACGTGGGACTGAACGAAGATGGTGCTTTTTTGCGGGTCGATACCGCACGCCAGATACAGCGCCAGCGTGTCCAGCGTGGCCTTACGCAGCTGCTGCGGGTCCTGACGAACGGTAATCGCGTGCTGGTCAACGATGCAGTAAATGCAGTGGTAATCGTCCTGCATGTTTACCCACTGACGCAGCGCACCCATATAGTTGCCAATGGTCAATTCACCGGAGGGCTGTGCGCCACTAAAAACGATGGGCTTAGTCATTTTTTATTCCTGAGTTTCACTGTACGGTAGCCCGAAAGCGGGCAAGAGTTCATTAAATTGGTCAAAGATATAATCCGGCTCGCTCAGCGAAATCGGCTCGCCGTAGTTGTAGCCGTAGGTCAGGCCGATCGAGCTGCAGCCCGCGGCCTTCGCGGCCTGAATATCGTTGCGCGAGTCGCCAACGAACAGCAGATCCGCGGGTGCCAGCCCCAGTTTCTCCGCGACCAGAAGCAGCGGTTCCGGGTGCGGTTTTTTGTTTTTTACATCATCGCCGCCGATAACAACGGTAAAATATTTCGCGATATCCAGCGACGCCAGAATCGGCGCGACAAACGGCGTCGGTTTATTGGTTACCAGCGCCAGCGGCAGACCCTTTGCGTGCAGCGCGCCCAGCGTATCGGCAACGGCGGGAAACAAAAAGCTCCCCTCTTCCGCCACTTCGCCATAGTAGCGGTCGAACAGCTTGCGCAAAATGGCCTGCTGTTCAGCCTGCGGGATATCGTCATGATCGACGGAAGGTTTACCCTGCGCCGCTCTCAGCGCCGCGCGCTCCTGACGGGCCCAGGTCAGAGCCCGCTGGATCAGAACGTCAGCGCCGTTGCCAATCCAGGTCACGACGCGCTCTTCGCCCGCCATCGGCAGTTCCAGCGCATACAGGGCGTTATCAACGGCAGCAGTCAATCCCGGCGCGCTGTCTACCAGCGTCCCGTCGAGATCGAACGCCACGCCGCGAATATTTTGTAACTTATCCATGGCTAACCTTTGCTAATTCGCTACGCATTTGATCGACCACTTTTTTGTAGTCAGGCTGATCGAAAATGGCCGATCCGGCAACAAACATATCCGCACCGGCTGCGGCAATCTCAGCGATATTGCTGACTTTTACGCCGCCGTCGACTTCCAGACGGATGTCGTAGCCGGATTCACCAATGCGACGACGAACTTCACGCAGTTTTTCCAGGGTGTGCGGAATAAAAGACTGACCGCCAAAGCCTGGGTTGACGGACATCAGCAGGATGACATCCAGCTTATCCATCACGTAGTCGAGGTAGCTCAGGGAAGTGGCCGGGTTAAACACCAGACCGGCTTTACAGCCGTGCTCTTTGATAAGCTGCAGCGTGCGGTCAACGTGTTCAGAAGCTTCCGGATGGAAAGTAATGATGCTGGCGCCCGCGGCGGCAAAATCAGGAACGATGCGGTCAACGGGCTTGACCATCAAATGCACATCAATCGGCGCGGTGATACCGTAATTTCGCAGTGATTTAAGCACCATCGGACCAATGGTCAGATTCGGCACGTAGTGGTTGTCCATCACGTCAAAGTGCACAACATCCGCACCCGCAGCCAACGCATTGGCGGTATCCTCGCCCAGACGGGCAAAATCAGCCGACAGAATCGAAGGGGCAATCAAATACTGCTTCATCCGCATCTCCTTGAAATTTATTTGGTCTTGGGCGGACGGTACAGAGCCAGAAGCTCGTCCACCTTCTTACGTGTACCACCGTTGCTGCTGATGCTGCGTCGAACCTTCACAATATGCGTCTCAGCGGCGTTTTTGTACCACTCCTCAGTGAGCGGCGTGCGATGGTTTGAAATCAGCACTGGAATGCGCTTTTTCATCAGCGATTCCGCCTTTTTAGCCAGCAGCTCCTGCTGCTCCTGGCTAAAGCTATTCGTATGATAAGCCGTAAAATTCGCCGTTGATGACAGCGGCGCATAGGGCGGATCGCAGTAAACAACGGAGCGGTTATCTGCCCGCTTCATGCACTCTTCATAAGATTCACAATGAAACTCTGCATGCTGCGCCTTCTCCGCGAAATGATACAGCTCAGCTTCGGGAAAATAGGGCTTCTTATAGCGACCAAACGGCACGTTAAACTCACCGCGCAGATTGTAGCGACACAGGCCATTGTAGCCATGACGATTCAGATACAGGAACAGCACCGCGCGACGCAGCGGTTCCTGACTCTGGTTGAACTCATCACGGAACCGATAATACTGCTCTGCGACGTTGTTCTCTGGCGTAAACATCTCACGCGCCGCCGTAACATAGTCATCGGTACGCAGCTTGACGATGTTATACAGACTAATCAAATCACTATTGATATCAGCGAGGATATAACGAGAAAAGTCGGTATTCAGAAATACCGACCCGGCGCCCACAAAAGGCTCAATCAAGCAGTCGCCCTGCGGCAAATGCTTCTTAATATCGTCAAGCAGGGGGTATTTACCCCCTGCCCATTTCAGAAAAGCGCGATTCTTTTTCATGCTGCCTAACTAATTACACATTCTCCGGCTGTGGAGAAAGCTCCGACAGCATCCTGCGCTTCAGACTACACTGCGGCATTATTTCAGGTCAGACTGAACCTGATGCAGCGGTTTTGCCCACGGATTTTTTGCCTGTACATCTGCTGGCAGCGTAGCAACAGCACGTTTCGCTTCATCTTTCGAAGCGTAGATGCCGCTCACCAGGACATACCAGGGCTGACCGTTACGCGTAGTCTCATAGACAACATATTTTTCCAGCTTCTCTTTCTTAGCCCAACTGTTGAGGTTGTTGTAGTTAGAAGAGCTGCTGAGCTGCAGCGTGTAGTGACCGGACGGCGCAGATTTCATCGAACTGACGTCACCCGCACTTTTACCCGCAGCGGCCGTAGCAGCCGGAGCGGCAGCGGCAGCGGCAGTTGCTGCTGGCGCAGTGGTCGCGGTCGCAGCAGGCGCGGTAGTCGCGGCTGGTTTGGCCTGGGCAGTTGCGGCAGGCTTAGTCGGCTGCGCGGCTGCCGGCGTCGTGGTCGCGACGTTTTCGACACGCTTAGGCTGGACCGCTGCCGGCTTCGGCTGGGTCGGCGCTTTCGCCGTGGCCTGCGGTTTCGGTTCGATAACCGTATGCTTACGCTCCGCCGGGCGCGGTGTCGCCGCCGTCTGACGCTCTGTCGTCGCCTGGCGCGGGGCCGCGGTGCCATTGCGCACTGGCGCAACGGTGGCTGGTTCAGTTGGCAGAGTAGAATTCGCGACCGCGCTATCAATCTGACCCTGCTGCTGGGTCAGCGCATTGTTCAGATCGCCCTGAACCTCAACGCGCTGCTGGCCTTGGGGTTCAGCCGTCGCCTGACCTTGAGTCGGGTTAGACGCGATAGGCGGCAGAGAAACATCCTGCGGCTGCGCGTTGTTTGCCGCTGATGAATCCTGAGCAGCAGGCTGGGTATTATTATTGTCCTGCTCGCCGGACAGGTTGATGCTCTTCTCGCCGGAAGCCGTTTGCTCGCTGGATGAGGATGGTGATTTCAGCGCGGAACCCACGCCAACGATCAGCAGCAGCAGAACGAGGATCCCCACGCCCATCATGATGTACTGACGGGAAGCCGGTTTCGCAGGCGCCTTCTTACGCTTACGAGGACGACGCTCAACCTGACGCTCTTCGTCATCGTCTTCGTCAGACTCTACTTCTTCTTCGTATTCTTCATACTGTTCTTCATCGCGCTCACGGCGTGCTTTGCTGCCGCGCGTCGGGCGACCATCGTCAGCATCATCAAGTTCGACATCATCAAAATTGATTTGCGGATCGGCATCACGCTCTGAAGACTGACGAGAACGACCAGTACGACGATCGCTGCGATCGGCTTTCATATCGTCTTCTGGTTTTAATTCATCCATTTAACACCCCACTAAAAGGCTTATGCTCACGACTATTGCACGTCACCCGAAATGATAACGCCGCGCGAACGCGGCCAGACCTTCTTATTGTTGCGCCTGCTGAGTATCAGCAATCGCGCCAAGAACAACATCATGCGGGACTCCGCCGCGTATCTCGCTCTTCCCTATCGCGAGGGGTAGCACCAGCCGCATCTCGCCCGCCAGCACCTTTTTATCACGCATCATATGGGGCAAATACGCCTCTGCTGCCATCTCCTGCGGGCCACTTACCGGCAAGCCAGCACGCTGCAGCAGATGAATAATGCGCTGCGTATCCTGCGGATTAAACCGCCCCAGACGTTCGGATGCACGCGCCGCCATCACCATACCGGCAGCGACCGCTTCACCATGTAACCAGTTACCGTAGCCCATCTCAGCTTCGATAGCATGACCAAAAGTATGGCCAAGATTGAGTAAAGCACGTAACCCGGTTTCGCGCTCGTCGGCGGCGACAACTTCAGCTTTCAGCTCACAGCAGCGACGGATACAGTACGCCATCGCTTTTTCATCCAGCGCCAGCAATGCATCAATATTATTTTCCAGCCAGTCGAAGAATTCGCCGTCAAGAATAACGCCGTACTTGATCACTTCAGCCAGGCCGGAAGAGAGCTCACGCTTCGGCAGCGTTTTGAGACAGTTAAGATCGACAACAACAGAAACCGGCTGCCAGAAGGCGCCAATCATGTTTTTGCCGAGAGGATGGTTGACGGCCGTTTTGCCGCCGACCGAAGAATCCACCTGCGACAGCAGAGTGGTAGGAACCTGAATAAAGCGCACGCCACGCTGGTAGCTGGCCGCTGCAAATCCCGTTAAATCACCAATCACCCCACCGCCGAGCGCCACTAACGTCGTGTCGCGGCCGTGTGGTTTTTGCAATAGCGCGGTAAAAACGGTATCCATCACCGCCAGGCTTTTAAACTGCTCGCCGTCGGGAAGAATCACGCTATCGACTTTTACGCCCGCTTGCTCAAGTACGGAGCGTACGGTATCCAGATAAAGCGGCGCCAGCGTTTCATTGGTGACCAGCATGACCTGGTCGCCTGATTTCAGTGGCAGGAAGGAAGCTGGATCGTTAAACAAACCAGCCGCGATGGTAATCGGGTAACTACGTTCCCCGAGGGTTACAGTAAGCCTCTCCATAACGCGACGTCCACCTCAGTTGCTTTTACTCTGACGCACTTTATTAAGCCAGAATCAGTTGCTTTCCAGCATATGAATAATCTGGTTTGCTACCACTTTCGCGCTTTGATCGTCAGTGCGGATAGTGACATCTGCAATCTCTTCGTACAGCGGATTGCGTTCATCCGCCAGCGCTTCCAGTACTTCGCGAGGCGGAGCATCAACCTGCAGCAAAGGACGCTTTTTATCGCGCTGCGTACGGGCAAGCTGCTTTTCGATAGTTGTTTCCAGGTAGACCACCACGCCGCGGGCGGAGAGACGGTTACGCGTTTCACGGGATTTTACAGAGCCACCGCCGGTTGCCAGCACGATTCCCTGTTTTTCCGTCAACTCATTGATGATTTTTTCTTCACGGTCGCGGAAGCCGTCTTCGCCTTCTACATCAAAGACCCAACCCACATCTGCGCCAGTGCGTTTCTCAATTTCTTGATCGGAATCGTAAAATTCCATGTTGAGCTGTTGGGCTAACTGGCGCCCAATAGTGCTTTTGCCGGCACCCATAGGCCCAACCAGAAAGATATTGCGTTTCTCTGCCATTTTTTCGGTACTACTAAGACTATTCGTTAATGGTAAACCCGCTTCGCAGACACCCAGCGCAGCAGGACATGAACTGAAACCTCATATGCAATTAGAGCGAGAGTCAGACTAAAAATTATCTCAATACTCCGGCTGGTTTGGCAACAGAATAAATCACCGGACAAGAAAGGGAGGATTGATGTCGTACCCGACTCTCAAATCGGTACCCCTTGTATGCTAAATCCGTCCTCACGTCAAACACCTGAAACGTGTTTAGCATGAAAAACCCGCTTAATGCACTGCCAGAATACGTGGAGTGATGAAGACAACCAGTTCACGTCGTTCGTTATCCTTACCGTCACGGCGAAATAACTGACCAAGCCAGGGGATGTCGCTAAGGAGAGGAATACCATCGCGAGACGTTTTATTTTTCTGCGCAAAGATCCCGCCTAACGCCAGGGTCTCGCCGCTTTTCATTTCAACCTGCGTTTCTATTTCTTGTTTATCGATAGCCAGCGCTTCACCATTTTCCTGTTTGAGCACCTGGCCCGGCGTATTTTCGCTAATCCTGAGTTTTAAACGCACGCGATCGTGATGCAGCACCGTCGGCGTCACCTCCATCCCCAGCACCGCCTCTTTAAACTCAACGGAGGTCGCCCCGCTTTCGCCGCTGGAGACCTGATAAGGTATCTCGCTGCCCTGCTTAATGCTGGCGGGCTGCATATGGGAAGCCAACAGCCGAGGGCTGGCGATAATGTCCACCTGCTGCTTCTGCTCAAGCGCGGAAAGTTCCAGCTCCAGAAGCCGCCCGCTGATGCGGCCGATGTTAAACCCGGCCCTCGTGCTGGCATCCCCTACCGCCAGGTTGCTGCTCAAGGTGGTTAATTTACCGGAGCCCGGCGGGCTGCTGGCGTCGGCCAGGCTCCACTTAACGCCTAGTTCGCGCAGGCTGGTTTCGCTCATTGAGACGATGTGCGCCGCCAGCTCAACCTGGCCGACGGGCACATCCATTTCCCGTGCCCACGCTTTTAACGCCGGGAGGTGCCGGGCATCATCACGAATCAACAGGCGGTTGGTTCGCTTATCGACCATCATATGCCCGCGAGCGCTGAGCAGTTTTTCACCCGCCTTCGCCAAATCTTCTGCATCCGCATAATGCAAGGTCACGCTATGCCCCTGCAAAGGAAGATTCTGCAGACGCTTTGCTTTTTCCGCTTCCAGCTGCAGTTGCTGCGCCTTTTGCCACGCCTGAGTGTGCACGTACAGGACCGAACCTTGCTGAGTCAGGGCCAGACCGGCGCTGTCGATAACCGAGCGCAGCGCCTGTAACCAGGGCACCTCCTTCAGATGAAGAGATACCGTACCGCTGACGTCAGGAGCCACCACGAGATTTTTTTGCTTCAGCTCCGCCAGCGTTTGCAGTACCTGAGACACCGGCGCATCATCGACGACCAGCGACACGGGAAGATCCTTTTTGGCCGCGACGACCATCAGCGGCAGGAGCAGAAACAGCAGGCTTGTCCATCGCATTATTCTTTATTCCCTTTCGCAGCCAGACCCACTGTGCGGGTTCACACCCAGGACCGGTTGATATTGTCATTTTCTCTGGCGTCAGGCGCGTCACCCGCCAGCCCGTGGGCAAAATCGCCTCCGCCCTCACGCGACGCCATTTCCCGGCGCTATCCTGCACGATACCCATAAGCGCCAGCGAATCGCCGATAGCACCGCCGTAGCGCCACTGGCTAAGCTGCGCCGTCCGGCAGCGGTCCACCGGGGGCTGAAACGGATCGCGCTCTTCAGCCAGCAGCGGGAGCGGGAACAGCAGCCAACACCACCATTTAAGGCGCATCTTCCGCCTCCAGATGCAGGGTCAACCGTAACGCCTGCTTTTCCGGCTGCAGGGAGAAAGCCGTAGCGCGCATCCCGCAGCGAGCCAGCCAGGAAAAGAGCGCGGGCACCGCTTGCCAGTCAACAGCCAGCTGCATCTCGCCTGCGGAGCCCCCTGGCCGCCAGGCGATAAGCGTCGCCCCGGCAATCGGAAGATCAATAGGCGTAAAAACCTGGGTCGCGTCTTCCTCCATGCCGGCGGTCTGTAAAGCGCTACGCAGCGGCAGCAGTTTTCGCCACTGCGCCTGTACCTGCGGCGAGCGCCCCGCCGACGTTTCTGCCTGGAGAGGCAGCAGTAGCCAGAACCCGATTACGGCGATGAGGACCAGAGCGACGGATATCATGAACAGATATTTGCGCCCCGTCAGCCAACGTTCAACGTCCCACTGCATTGTCGTCCTCTTCGGCCATGGAAAAGTGAAATAACCAGCGCCCTTCGCTGTCGCGGTGCGTTTCTCCCGCCTTTGGCGGACGAAAGCCGGCAACGCTCCCCAGCGCCTTTTCAAGCTCAGCCAGCCCCTTTAGATGCAACGTGAGTCCGCTCAGTACCAGGGTATTCTGTCGGTATTCCAGCAGCGTTAACCAGGCGTGCTCCGGCATACGCGACGCTATCGCCTGTAACGTTGGCTGCCAGGCGGCGGTTCTCTCGCGCCGCAGATAGCGCAGGCGCCGTTGTTCCTGCTGCTGCAGGCGCTGGCGCATGGCGCGTTCACGCTGCTGTAATGCGCTATAAAGCAGGTCGTCAGCGCTTATCCTCGCCGTTTCAAGCGAGTGGCTGGCCCGTTTGTTGAGCCGTGAGGCGAGGATCGCCGCAAGCAGAATAAGCAGCAAACCCACAATCAGCAGTCCTGCCATCCGCAGACGTTGCCGTCGACGCGTTTCGCGCCAGGGAAGGAAGTTAACGATGTGGCTCATGACTGACCCGCTCCCAGCGCCAGGCCGAGGGCAACGGTAAAGCTATCGCCACGGGCCGGGAGCGGGGGCTGCAGGCGATGAATGGCGCTCCATGCGTCAAAATTCTGCCCGTCGAGCGAGGCAGAGGTGCAAAGGCGAAACTCTCCGGCGTTCACCCGGGAAACCAGGCCGGGAAAAGAGGGTACGTCGCTGCATGGACAGCATCCCCAGCTATCGGCGGTCGCCCAAAGCCAGCTCGTTTCGTCACGCCACGCCAGCCCCTGAACCTCGACGGGCAGCCAGGGGAAAAAGGCGCCAAGCGCGCTGGCGTCCGGCACAATTCCGACCACCTTCAGCTTAAGGCGGCTTGCCAGCTGGCCGAGGACGTTAATATCCAGGCGCTGCGCGGCGGTGACCCGCCAGCCATCGGCCGCTCTGGCGTCCACATAATCGACGCAGAGCGATGACGCGGGCATTTCCAGCTGCTGCGCCATCGCGCTGGCGATCCAGGTCGCCTGCTCGCTTTCTCGTAATGAAATCTGCGGGCGCGGAAGCTGCTTTTGCAGCGTTCGCGCCGCCGGGAAGGCAATACACGCCTGATGCTGCAAAGGCAGCTCCCGCCGCCAGGGCTGCAGCTGGCGGGCCAGCGACTCAACGTCCACCACGATGCCCTGCCGCACGGTGCCGGGCATCAGCGGGATACTCCACCAGCGACGTAGCGCCCAGCGTGAACGCTCGAGTAATAACGCGACGATAGCAATATGGTCCTGCTGAATATGCATTCCTATGCGCCAGTTTCTAAAAGCCATGCCTACGATCTCCTTATCCGCCGATATGCTTCGCTATATCAATGCTCCAGGCTTGCCTTTATACTACTGCGCGTTTGTTTATAAACTGCCCAATGAAAACTAAATGAGAAATCTCCGGTGAAGTTCGTAAAGTATCTTTTTATCCTTGCAGTCTGTTGCGTACTGCTGGGAGCAGGCTCGATTTTTGGTCTCTATAAATATATAGAGCCGCAGCTCCCCGACGTCGCAACCCTGAAGGATGTGCGCCTGCAGATCCCGATGCAGGTCTATAGCGCGGATGGCGAGCTGATTGCGCAATATGGCGAAAAACGCCGTATTCCCGTCACGCTGCAGCAAATGCCGCCTGAGCTGATAAAAGCGTTTATCGCCACCGAAGATAGCCGTTTTTATGAGCATCATGGCGTTGACCCGGTCGGAATTTTCCGCGCGGCCAGCGTCGCGATGTTCTCCGGCCACGCCTCGCAGGGCGCCAGTACGATTACTCAGCAGCTGGCGCGCAACTTCTTCCTGAGCCCTGAGAAGACGCTGATGCGTAAGGTGAAAGAAGCCTTCCTCGCGATCCGCATCGAGCAGTTGCTCAATAAAGATGAAATCCTTGAGCTGTACCTGAACAAAATCTATCTTGGCTACCGCGCCTACGGCGTCGGCGCGGCCGCGCAGGTCTATTTTGGGAAATCCGTCGATCAGCTTACGCTGAGCGAAATGGCGGTCATTGCGGGCCTGCCTAAAGCGCCGTCGACGTTTAACCCGCTCTACTCCATGGATCGCGCAACCGCCCGCCGCAACGTTGTTCTCTCACGGATGCTGAGCGAAGGCTACATCACGCAGTCGCAGTACGATCAGGCGCGTAGCCAGACGATTGACGCCAGCTACCATACGCCGGAAATCGCCTTCTCCTCCCCGTATCTTAGCGAAATGGTGCGTCAGGAAATGGTCAGCCGCTACGGCGAGCAGGCTTATGAAGACGGTTATCGCGTCTACACCACCATTACCCGTAAAAATCAGCAGGCAGCCCAGCAGGCGGTGCGGAATAACGTGCTGGATTACGATATGCGCCACGGCTATCGCGGCCCGGAAAAGGTGCTGTGGAAGGTGGGCGAAACGCCGTGGGATAACCAGAAAATCCTCGATACCCTGAAAAAAACCCCGAGTACCGGACCGCTCTCTCCGGCGGTAGTCACTTCGGCAAGCCCGCAGGAAGCCGTCGCACTCATGAGCAACGGCACCTCGGTGTCGCTGAATATGGAAGGCGTCCGCTGGGCACGTCGGTTTATCTCTGATACCCAACAGGGCGCCACGCCGCGTAAAGTGAACGATGTGGTGCAGGCCGGGCAGCAGGTGTGGGTCCGCCAGGTGGGTAGCAGCTGGTGGCTATCGCAGGTGCCTGATGTCAACTCGGCGCTGGTATCGATCAACCCGCAAAACGGGGCGATCATTGCGCTGGTCGGCGGCTTCGATTTCAACCAGAGCAAGTTCAACCGCGCGACTCAGGCGCTGCGCCAGGTCGGTTCTAACATTAAGCCGTTCCTCTACACAGCGGCAATGGATAAAGGCTTAACGCTGGCGAGCATGCTCAACGATGTGCCGATTTCCCGCTGGGATGCCGGCTCCGGCTCCGACTGGCGGCCAAAAAACTCCCCGCCGCAGTATGCGGGCCCTATCCGCCTGCGTCAGGGGCTGGGTCAATCAAAGAACGTTGTCATGGTTCGCGCGATGCGCGCCATGGGCGTGGACTACGCGGCTGAGTATCTCCAGCGCTTCGGCTTCCCGGCGCAGAACATCGTGCGGACAGAATCGCTGGCGCTGGGCTCCGCGTCTTTCACCCCGCTTCAGGTTGCTCGCGGCTATTCGGTGATGGCTAACGGCGGTTTCCTGGTCAGCCCTTATTTCATCAGCAAAATCGAGAACGATCAGGGCGGCGTCATTTTTGAAGAGCGGCCAAAAATTGCCTGCCCGCAGTGCAATATTCCGGTGATTTATGGCGATACGCCGAAGTCCGATGTGCTCGAGAACAAAGACGTTGAGGACGTAGCGACCTCTCAGGACCCGCAAAACCCCGGCGTTCCTCCGCAGCCGCAGCTGGCGCAGGCGAACCAGTCGCTGGTGGCGCAAAGTGGCGCACCGGAGTATGCGCCGCACGTGATCAACACCCCGCTGGCGTTCCTGATTAAAAGCGCCCTGAACACTAATATCTTCGGCGAACCGGGCTGGATGGGCACCGGCTGGCGAGCGGGACGCGATCTGCAGCGTCACGATATCGGCGGCAAAACCGGGACCACCAACAGTTCAAAAGATGCGTGGTTCTCGGGCTACGGCCCTGGCGTGGTGACGTCGGTATGGATTGGCTTCGATGACCACCGTCGCGACCTTGGCCGCACCACCGCCTCCGGGGCAATCAAAGATCAGATATCGGGCTATGAAGGCGGCGCCAAAAGCGCTCAGCCGGCCTGGGATGACTTTATGAAAAACGTGCTGCAAGGCGTACCGGAAGAACCGCTTACGCCGCCGCCGGGTATTATTACGGTCAACATTGACCGCAGTACCGGTCAGTTGGCCAGCGGCGGTAACAGCCGCGCTGAGTACTTTATTGAGGGCACTCAGCCTACCCAGCAGGCGGTTCATGAAGTCGGCACCACCATTACCGATGGCGGGGGGGAAACCCACGAACTGTTCTGACAAAAAAAGCGCCTGCGGGCGCTTTTTTTTGGCTGACGGAAAACCGGTTGTAGATATCGTGCCACGGCTGGCGCCTTTACCACGACCTACCGCAACGGCTCCGTGGGGCCCGCCGCGGGGCATTTTTCGTTATCCGGGAGTGACGCTACAGCCGCCCCTGAGCCTGCAGCCATTCGCGCAGCAGGAACAGCGCGCTAACGTTACGCGCTTCGTTAAAGTCTTCTTCATCAAGCAGCGTCATCAGCTGCGACAGCGGCCAGCGAACCTGGGGCAGCGGCTCGGGCTCGTCGCCGGGCAGCGATTCCGGATAAAGATCTTCCGCCACCAGAATGTTCATCTTGCTGGAGAAGTAGGAGGGGGCCATGCTCAGCTTTTTCAAAAACGTCAGTTTTTGCGCGCCAAAGCCGACCTCTTCTTTTAGCTCGCGGTTGGCGGCCTCCAGTACGCTTTCACCCGGATCGATCAGGCCTTTTGAGAAGCCCAGCTCATAGGATTCCGTACCGACAGCGTATTCGCGAATCAAGATTATATGGTCATCGACAATCGGCACAATCATCACGGCTTCACGGGTAGAAGGCCGCATCCGTTCATACACTCGGCGCACGCCGTTGCTGAACTCGAGGTCCACGCTTTCAACATTAAAAAGGCGCGAGCGCGCGACTGTTTCAACGTTGAGAATAGTGGGTTTTTGTAATGATTTGCTCATTGTCATCGGTCTATGCTGTGATTACAGCGGCCATTGTGCGATACGCAGCACGGTTTCGGCAATCCTAATCGCTACTAATTTACATAGTTGCAACTTTCCCGTCCCGAGCCCGATTATCACAATGACTAAAAAGTCAATAGGTTGAATAGTATTTGAGAATATACTGATTCCTGGATTTTAACGTTTTTGATAAGGTTGTATGCTGCTGCTTTGCATAAGAGATGTTCCCGCTTTAACAGAGTGCCGATTGCGACGGCTGTTTTACCTCCATTGATGAATGGCAACCGACGATACCAGTAAGAAAAGAATAACTATGATGGGATGGGCATGGGCACCTTTCTGATATTTTTGATAGCTCTGCTAATCTGCGCATTGATTATCGGGTGGTGGTATCGCACGCATGCAAGACGTCGTCGCCTGCCGCTGCTGCAGGCCTTTAGCGATGCCGCGACGCGCAAGCTTTCCGATGAAGAGCGCAGCGCCGTAGAAAAATACCTCGACCGTCTCAGCCGCAACCAGCAGCTGCCGGCATCAGGCGCCAGCAGCGCGCCGGTAAACCTGACCCTGAACGAACAGAGTGGCACCGTTTATAGCGTCACCCGAGCCATCACTCGTTACGGCATCACCACCGACGACCTCAACAAATGGCGCTACTTCCTTGATTCCGTTGAAATTCATCTTCCCCCCTTCTGGGAACAACACATCAATGATGAAAACAGCGTCGAATTAATCTCCACCGATAGCCTGCCGCTGGTGATTGCTCTCAACGGGCAAACTCTCAGCGACTACCCGCACGAGTCCCGAGGGTTGGCGCTTGAAAAATCCTCCGAGCCTCAGGCTTCCATCCGCGGAGAAGAGAGCGAACAAATTGAGCTGCTGAACATCCGCCCGGAAACCCCTGAAGAGTACGCGCTCAGCCGCCCTGACGGTCTGCGCGAAGCCATCCTGGTGGTCACCGCTTTCCTGCTGTTTTATTGCAGCCTGATGACTCCCAACGTTTTTTCCCCCTGGCTACTGGGCGGCGGGTTGCTTCTCCTGCTTGCGGGCATATGGGGTATTTACGCCCCCCCACGTAAAACATCGCTGCGGGAAATTCACTGCCTGCGCGGCATGCCTAAACGCTGGGGGCTGTTTGGTGAAAACGACCAGGAACATATCAATAATATTTCCCTCGGCATTATCGATCTTATCTACCCGCGCCACTGGCAGCCGTGGATCGCGCAGGACCTCGGCCAACAAACGGATATCGACATCTATCTTAGCCGCCACGTTGTCCGCCAGGGGCGCTTCCTGTCGCTGCATGATGAGGTTAAAAACTTCCCGCTTCAGCACTGGCTTCGCAGCGCGATTATCGCCCTGGGCGCGCTGCTGGTCGTCGTGATGCTGTGGGCCAGCGTACCGCTGAATATGCCCTTTAAATTCACCCTTTCATGGCTCAAGGGCGCACAAACTATCGAAGCCACGACGGTTGCCCAGCTGGAGAAGTCAAAGATTCGCATCGGCGACACGCTGCGCCTGAAAGGCACTGGAATGTGCAACATCCACTCGCCGGGCGCCTGGACGGCAAAAGAGAACTCGCCGTTTATGCCGTTCGATTGTTCACAAATCGTCTGGAATGATGCCCCTCCCCTGCCGCTGCCGGAGTCAGATATCGTCAGTAAGGCCACCGCCCTGATGCAGACCGTTCAGCGCCAGCTCCATCCCGAATCCGATGACGATTCGCGCGTCAGCCCGGCGCTGCGCTCCGCCATTCAGAAGTCAGGCATGGTGCTGCTGGATGACTTTGGCGATATCGTCACCAAAACTAACGACCTGTGCTCTGCGAAAGACGATTGCGTTCGTTTGAAGAATGCGCTGGTTAACCTCGGTAATACCCGCAACTGGGAAACCCTGACCAAACGCGCAAACGCGGGTAAGCTGGATGGCGTCAACGTCCTGTTACGCCCGGTAAGCGCGGAGTCGCTGGAGAATCTGGTCACCACCTCCACCGCCCCGTTCATCAGCCGTGAAACCTCGCGCGCGGCGCAGGCGCTGAATAGCCCGGCGCCAGGCGGTTTCCTGATTGCCAGCGATGAAGGCAGCGACCTGGTGAATCAGCCATGGCCAGGCACCGGGTTATACGACTTCCCTGCACACCAGCAGTGGAGCGAACTGCAGCGCCTGGCGGGCATGTTAATGCACACGCCGTTCCAGGCAGAAGGCATCGTCACCAATCTTTATACCGATGCCAACGGGACGCAGCACATCAACCTGCATCGTATTCCCGATCGCACCGGTCTGTGGCGCTATCTCGGCACCACGCTGCTGCTGCTGACCATGCTGGGCTGTACGGCGTATCACGGCCTTCAGGCTTTTCGTCGCTATCAGCGCCATCGCCAGCGTCAGGAAGAGATTCAGAAATACTACGAAAGCTGCCTGAATCCGGATCTCCTTTCCTCGCCGGAACCGCAAGAATAATTCTCTGCGCGACCGGGTATGATACCCTGTCGCGCAATTTCCCCCTCGCTGGAGACTCACCATGCATTTTGATATCGCCTGGCAGGAGGTTGATACCGTTCTGCTGGATATGGACGGCACACTGCTCGACCTCGCCTTCGACAACTACTTCTGGCAAAAACTGGTGCCGGAAACCTGGGGCGCCGCGCGGGGTCTCAACCTGCAGGAAGCCAGGGACGCAATGCGCCAGGAGTACCACGCGGTGCAACATACGCTAAACTGGTACTGCCTGGACTACTGGAGCGAGCGCCTGGGTTTGGATATTTGTGCGATGACCAGCGAGCAGGGGCCAAGGGCCGCGCTGCGTGAAGATACCGTGCCGTTCCTCGAGGCGCTAAAAAACAGCGGCAAACGGCGGATTTTGCTGACCAACGCCCATCCGCATAATCTGGCGGTGAAGCTAAAGCACACCGGGCTGGATGCACACCTTGATTTATTGCTTTCCACCCACACATTTGGTTATCCGAAAGAAGATCAGCGGCTGTGGCACGCCGTGGCTGAAGAAACCGGCTTCGACGCGCGTAATACGCTCTTCGTCGACGATAACGAGGCGATTCTGGACGCGGCGGCGGAGTACGGCATCCGCTATTGCCTCGGTATCACCAACCCCGATTCCGGGCTGGCGGAAAAAAGCTACGCTCGCCATCCGGGGTTGAATGACTACCGGCATCTGATCCCCTCGCTGACCCTATAACAGGAGAGGCCATGAAAGAAAAACCCGTCGAAGCCGTCAGGCTGGACAAATGGCTGTGGGCGGCCCGCATTTATAAAACCCGTGCGCTGGCGCGCGAGATGATTGAAGGCGGCAAGGTGCACTATAACGGACAACGCAGTAAGCCGGGCAAAGTGGTCGAGCTGAACGCGACCCTGCTGCTTCGCCAGGGTAATGACGAACGAACCATCGTGGTAAAGGGCATTACCGAACAGCGCAGACCCGCCAGTGAAGCCGTCGCGCTTTATGAAGAGACGGCGGAGAGCATCGAGAAACGCGAGAAAATGGCGCTGGCGCGGAAGATGAACGCGTTAACCATGCCGCATCCCGACAGGCGACCGGATAAGAAAGAGCGCCGCGACCTGATGAGATTTAAACACGGCGATAGTGAATAACTGTGGCCCGCAAGAGAGATGATTATGACTCAACACGATCAATTACACCGCTATCTGTTTGAAAACTATGCCGTACGCGGTGAGCTGGTAACCGTTTCAGAAACTTTAGAACAGATTCTGACCAACCATAGCTACCCGCAGCCGGTGAAAACCGTGCTGGCGGAACTGCTGGTTGCCACCAGCCTGCTGACCGCCACGCTGAAGTTCGCCGGCGATATTACCGTTCAGCTGCAGGGCGATGGCCCGCTGTCGCTGGCGGTGATCAACGGCAACAACCAGCAGCAGATGCGCGGTGTAGCCCGCGTCCAGGGCGAGATCCCGGAAGGGGCGGACCTGAAAACCATGGTCGGTAACGGATATCTGGTCATTACCATCTCTCCGGAAGAGGGCGAACGCTATCAGGGCGTGGTCGGTCTCGAGGGGGATACCCTTGCGGCCTGCCTCGAAGATTACTTCCAGCGCTCCGAACAGCTGCCGACCCGACTGATCATTCGTAGCGGTGAACACGACGGTAAACCGATGGCCGGCGGCATGCTGCTGCAGGTTCTGCCGGCGCAGGACGCACAGGCGGCGGATTTCGAACATCTGAGCACCCTGACTGAGACCATCAAAGCTGAAGAGCTGTTTACCCTGCCAGCAAACGATGTGCTCTGGCGCTTGTATCACGAAGAAGAAGTCACCGTTTACGAGCCGCAGAACGTCGAGTTTAAATGCACCTGCTCTCGCGAGCGCTGCGCCGGCGCGCTGAAAACGCTGCCGGATGAGGAGATCGATAGCATCCTGGCCGATGAAGGTGAAATCGATATGCACTGCGACTACTGCGGTAATCACTACATCTTTAATGCGATGGATATTGCCGAAATTCGTAACAACGCCTCCCCGGCCGACCCGCAGCTCCACTAATCATCGCTTCGTCAGGCGCGGTTTCCCTTTTCGCGCCTGGCGTCAACGCTTTTTCTGCGCGTGGTGAATCGATTCCCCATGAAAGAGTTACGTAATTTTCTTTCAGGTAAGCGATTACATTCACATTTCAACAGTTTTTTTAATTACTTTTTAACCATTAAGAAACATCTACCCCCAACTATGCCCCAATTCCTGAGATAATCCCCTACGCCTCGTGACAGGAGTCACAACGTTTTTCGTAAGTCCGCCGTTTGTCGAGATACGTAAATCTATGAGCCTGGTCGCGGTCTATACCCCGTAATAAACCCTACAATTTAAAGCAGTACATATTGGCTAAGGAGCAGTGACATGCGCGTTAATAATGGTTTAACCCCGCAGGATCTCAAGGCTTATGGTATCAATGACGTCCAGGATATCGTTCATAACCCCAGCTACGATACTTTGTATGAAGAAGAGCTCGCCCCCAATCTGGAAGGCTATGAACGTGGCGTATTAACAAATCTTGGTGCAATCGCCGTAGATACCGGTATTTTTACCGGCCGTTCTCCAAAAGATAAGTATATCGTTCGTGACGACACCACCCGCGATACGGTGTGGTGGGCTGATAAAGGCAAAGGCAAGAACGACAACAAGCCGCTCTCTGAGGAAACGTGGCAGCACCTGAAGGGGCTGGTGACCCGCCAGCTCTCCGGCAAGCGTCTGTTTATCGTTGACGCCTTCTGCGGCGCCAATGCCGACACCCGCCTGAGCGTCCGCTTTATTACCGAAGTCGCCTGGCAAGCGCATTTCGTGAAGAACATGTTTATCCGACCAGGCGATGAAGAGCTGGCAAACTTCAAGCCGGACTTCATCGTGATGAACGGCGCCAAGTGCACCAACCCGCAGTGGAAAGAACAGGGTCTGAACTCCGAGAACTTCGTCGCGTTCAACCTGACCGAGCGCATTCAGCTCATCGGCGGCACCTGGTACGGCGGCGAAATGAAAAAAGGGATGTTCTCGATCATGAACTACCTGCTGCCGCTGAAGGGCATCGCCTCCATGCACTGCTCCGCCAACGTAGGGGAAAAAGAGGATGTCGCCATCTTCTTCGGCCTTTCCGGTACCGGCAAGACCACCCTCTCTACCGATCCGAAACGCCGTCTGATTGGCGATGACGAACACGGCTGGGATGACGACGGGGTCTTCAACTTCGAAGGCGGCTGCTACGCCAAGACCATTAAGCTTTCCGAAGCCGCGGAGCCGGATATCTACCATGCGATTCGCCGCGATGCGCTGCTGGAGAACGTGGTGGTGCTGGCCGACGGCACCGTCGATTTTAACGACGGTTCGAAGACCGAAAACACCCGCGTCTCTTATCCGATCAACCATATCGAGAACATCGTTAAGCCGATCTCTAAGGCCGGTCATGCCACCAAGGTTATCTTCCTGACCGCCGACGCCTTTGGCGTCCTGCCACCGGTTTCTCGCCTGACCGCCGACCAGACCCAGTACCATTTCCTGTCTGGCTTCACCGCCAAACTGGCAGGTACCGAGCGCGGCGTTACGGAGCCGACGCCAACCTTCTCCGCCTGCTTTGGCGCGGCGTTCCTGTCGCTGCACCCGACGCAGTACGCGGAAGTACTGGTGAAGCGCATGCAGGCGTCCGGCGCGCAGGCCTATCTGGTCAACACCGGCTGGAACGGTACCGGTAAACGTATCTCTATCAAAGATACTCGCGCCATTATCGACGCCATTCTTGATGGTTCGCTGGACAACGCCGAAACCTTCACTCTGCCGATGTTTGAGCTGCAGATCCCGACCGAGCTTCCCGGTGTGGATACCCATATCCTCGACCCGCGCAACACCTACGGATCGCCGGAGCAGTGGCAGGAGAAAGCGGAACAGCTGGCGAAGCTGTTTATTGAGAACTTCGAGAAGTACACCGATACGCCGGCGGGCGCTGCGCTGGTGGCCGCGGGGCCGAAACGCTAATCGGGTCCGCAGAAATGAAAAAGCCGGGAATCGCTTCCCGGCTTTTTTATCGCGTTGACATCACGCAGGCTTCTTCTTACTCGCCGCCTTACGCCGCTTATCCAGATCCTTAAGCAGCTTATTCACCTGCTCATCGGCAAACATCGCCTCGAGGGTGGTGGAGAGCTTGCGACGCCAGTTTGGATACTCCGTGCTGGTGCCCGGAATATTGACCGGCTCGGCCATCTCCAGCCAGTCTTCCGGCTGCAGGCCCAGCAGGGCGCTGTTGCTGTCGGCAATATAGCGCTGCATTCCACGATTGAGGGTCGACGTCATCGCCATCAGCGACGCTTTGTGCCCGGTACGCTTCGGCAGACAGCCGTAGCGGTGCAGAGCGTCCAGCAGCCCCTGCTTCGCCCGCTCGCGGTCCTGATACAGTCCGCGCAGTACCACCGCATCCGGATACAGGCCAAGCGATTTACCCAGCGTCAGGTCGCCGCTTTCCCAGTAGCCGCGCAGCGTTGGCAGGTCATGCGTCGTAGCCACAGCCATTGATTGCTCCGGATACGCCTTCGGCGCACGGAAAGTCTTCTCGTGGTCATTTTCGAAATAGAGCACTTTGTAAGAGTAAACGCCGCTTTTACGCAGCTTAACGACGATCTCTACCGGTACGGTTCCCAGATCCTCGCCGATCACCATACAGCGATGACGCTTACTCTCCAGCGCCAGAATCGACAACAGATCGTCGACCGGGTACTGCACATAGGCGCCGTGATCGGCCGTTTCACCGTAAGGGATCCACCACAAACGCAGCACCGACATCACGTGATCGATGCGCAGCGCCCCGCAGTTTTGCATGTTGGCGCGCAGCAGTTCGACAAACGGCTCATAGGCGCGCGCCACGATGATATGCGGATCCATCGGCGGCAGGCCCCAGTTTTGTCCCAGCGGGCCCAGGATATCCGGCGGCGCGCCGACGGAAGCTTTCAGGCAGTACAGCTCGCGATCGCACCAGGTTTCCGCCCCGCCTTCCGCAACGCCCACCGCCAGGTCGCGATACAGGCCGATCGGCATAGCGTCGTTCTGGCTGGTATGCCAGCATTCGGCAAACTGAGTGAAAGCGAGCCACTGCAGCCACAGGTAAAAATTCACCTCATCGGCGTGTTCGGTGCAGAACGCTTTAACCTCCGGGCTATCGGTATCCTGATAAGCCTTCGGCCACGCGGGCCAGCCCCAGCGCAGCGGATCCTGCTTAACCTGCCAGGCGTGCAGCGCGTCAAACGCCGCCTGCCAGTACAGGCTTTCCCCCTCGCGCGCCACAAACTGACGGAACTCCGCCGTCGTCTCATCGTTACGTGCGGAAAAACCTTTCCAGGCCATGCGCAGCGCAGTGAGCTTAAGGGCGGTCACGGCGGTGTAGTCAACATCATCGGTCTGACGCGCGGCCTGTAGGGCCTGCTGCGTAGCCGGTGATTGCCACCATTTCTGCGCCTCTTTGCTGTGTCGGAAATCCTCTACCGCATTGACATCAATATAGATAACGTTGAGCCAGCGGCGTGAAGAGGGGCTGTACGGACTGGCGCTCTCCGGATTAGCCGGATAGAGCGCGTGAATCGGGTTAAGCCCGATAAACGCACCGCCGCGGTGGGCGATTTCCGGCAGCATCGCGCGTAAATCGCCGAAGTCGCCAATCCCCCAGTTCTTCTCCGAGCGCAGCGTATACAGCTGTACGCAGGTTCCCCACAGCTTCTTGCCATCCTTCAGCGCCTGCGGTTCGTAGCAGCGCGCGGGCGCAACGATGACCCGGCAGTGCCAGCGGTCGCCGTCCTGAGTCAGCGTCAGCGTGTGGTACCCTTCCGGCAATCTTGCCGGCAGCGGCAGCGTTTCACCGCCGCGCGCCTGGCCCTGATACTGTTTCCCTTCTTCGGTGGTGAGGATCCAGTGGAACTCCCCCTGGCCCGCCACCGGCAGAGACATCTTTTTGCCGTAGGTGAACACCTGCACCGCAGGCAGCGGGTTAACCGCCGCCTTCACGGCGGTCGCTGTACGATGCATCGCATCAAGCAGCCGCTGCTTGGTCACCGCAGCAATGGACTGCGGCTTTCCGTGAGCGTTGATGTAGCTTGGGCTTATTCCCGCCGCCAGGGCAGCGTTATCAAGGCGTTTAGTCTCCATAGGCCTGTCCTTAGCGTTTTGCCTGCCAGATACGTTGCTGATAATCGCGAATCGAGCGGTCGGAGCTGAACATGCCGCAGCGCGCGGTGTTCAGGATCGCTGCGCGCGTCCAGGCCTCCTGGTCGCGATACAGCGCATCAACCTGCTTCTGCGCCGCCACGTAGGCTTCAAAATCAGCCAGCACCAGGTACGGATCGCCGCCTTTCAGCAGGCTATGCAGCATCTGGTCAAAGGCATGCTTATCGCCATCGCTATATTTGCCGCTCTCCAGCTCTTTCAGCACCGCGTCCAGCAGCTTGTCTTTCTTACGCCATTTCAGCGGATCGTAGCCTTTGGCCTTCAGCGCTTTCACTTCTTCCACGGTATGACCGAAGATAAAGATGTTTTCGTCGCCCACCTGCTCAGCGATTTCCACGTTCGCCCCGTCCAGGGTTCCCACGGTCAGCGCGCCGTTCAGCGCCAGCTTCATATTGCCAGTACCGGAGGCCTCTTTACCCGCCGTAGAGATCTGCTCGGAGACATCCGCCGCCGGGATCAGCATTTCCGCCGCCGAGACGCAGTAGTCCGGCAGGAATACCACTTTCAGCTTATCGCCAACCAGCGGATCGTTATTGATCGCTGCGGCAACCTTGTTGATCGCCCAGATAATATTCTTCGCCAGGTAGTAGCCCGGCGCCGCTTTCGCACCGAACAGGAACACGCGCGGTACGCGGTCCGCCTGCGGGTTCTCGCGGATTTCTTTGTACTGCGCGAGGATGTTCAGCAGATTGAGGTGCTGACGTTTGTACTCGTGCAGACGTTTAATCTGGATATCGAAAATCGCCTGCGGATTAATCTCGATACCGGTACGCCGCTTCACAAACTCCGCCAGACGAACCTTGTTGGCCAGCTTAATGTCGCGATACGTCTGACGGAACTTAGCGTCATCGGCATATTTTTCGAGGTTGATCAGCTGGTCGAGATCGTTGGCCCACTCTTTCTTCAGGGTTTTATCCAGCAGCGCGGCCAGAGCCGGGTTGCACTGTTTGATCCAGCGGCGCGGGGTAATACCGTTGGTGACGTTATGGAATTTATTCGGCCACAGCTGGTGATATTCCGGGAACAGATCTTTCACCACCAGGTCGGAGTGCAGCGCGGCAACGCCGTTAACCGCAAAGCCGCTCACCACGCACATGTTCGCCATGCGAACCTGTTTATCGTGCACCACCGCCAGTTTCGCCCATACCTGCTTATCGCCCGGCCAGGTTTTATCCACCAGCGTTTTAAAGCGGTCGTTAATCTGTTTGATGATCTGCATGTGGCGCGGCAGCAGCGCTTTCACCAGCTTCTCATCCCAGCACTCCAGCGCTTCCGGCATCAGGGTGTGGTTGGTATACGCGAAGGTTTTGCTGGTAATCGCCCAGGCGTCGTCCCAGCTCAGCTGATGCTCATCAATCAGCACGCGCAGCAGTTCCGGAATCGCAATCGTCGGGTGAGTATCGTTAAGCTGGATGACTTCATAATCCGCCAGCTCCGCCAGCTTGCGGCCCGCCAGATGGTGGCGACGCAGAATATCGGCAACCGAGCAGGCGCACTGGAAGTACTGCTGCATCAGACGCAGTTTTTTACCCGCCTGATGGTTATCGTTCGGGTAGAGAACTTTCGTCAGTTTTTCGGCGTCAATGCCCTGCTGTTCGGCACGCAGGAAATCGCCGTCGTTGAATTTGGTCAGGTTAAACGGATGCGCGTGCTTAGCCTGCCACAGGCGCAGCGGCTGAGCCACGTTGTTGCGGTAGCCCAGCACCGGCAGATCCCAGGCTTCGCCGGTAATCACGAATGCCGGTATCCACTCACCGCTTTTGGTCACTTTACCGCCGAGGCCAACCTGCACGTCCAGGGCTTCGTTGTGGCGGAACCACGGGTAGCTATTACGCCCCCAGTCATCCGGCGCTTCCATCTGCTGGCCGTCAGCGAAAGACTGGCGGAACAGACCGTACTGGTAGTTCAGGCCGTAGCCGGTCGCCGACTGGCCAACGGTAGCCATTGAATCAAGGAAACAAGCCGCCAGACGGCCAAGACCGCCGTTGCCCAGACCCGGGTCGATTTCCTCTTCCAGCAGGTCGGTCAAATTAATGTCGTGGGCCTGAAGCTCATCGCTGACCTGCTGATACCAGCCAAGGTTAAGCAGGTTGTTGCCGGTCAGGCGACCAATCAAAAACTCCATGGAGATATAGTTTACGTGGCGCTGCCCTTCGGCCGCTTTCGCTACCGGCTGAGCCGACAACAGCTCGGACAGCGCACCGCTAACGGCGCGCCACCACTGACGCTGGGTCATCTCGGAAGCGGACTGTAAACCAAAATGCTGCCACTGACGCGTCAGTGCAGCCTGAAACTGAGCTTTGTTAAAAGAAGTCTGTGACATAAGTAATCCGGGTCCTTTACTAAAACGTTAGCGTTAGTGTGCCGACCTCCCGGAGTCGCGTCCTCATCCCGCCAGGGATTAGCCGGGGAGGAGTAGCAGGGATGAGCGAAAAGTGTGATCGTGGCCACTATTACGTTAGCCTACCGGCAAAAATTATGCTGCAAAATTCGCCATACCGAAACAACAAACCGGCCCGCCTGGCGCTCAAAATTTTGTTACAAGCCAGGACGATAAAAGCAAGCGAAATGCCGTTGTGTAAATATTGCCAAATAAAAGTAAATATCAGGGGAATAAACGTACTTTAATGTAGAAATAGCTCAAAAAGATGACTTATAAGATTTCGCTGATAATATTTTATTAAAAACAAACAGCTACTAATTTTGTAATAAAAGATTAGCTTATCGTGCCTGTAACCTGCGCAATCCCAATAACCGCGCACGCTGACGCGGATTTCTGTGAATTTCTCTCTATGTCCAAATTTGTGACATAGAGCAAATTCAAGAGCATAAAACTCGGACATAACTTGCAATAAAATTCATTATGGCCGACCTTATTGGATATTAATTACGAAGCGCAAAAAAATTCGCAACTCCTCCCTTGCACAGCGAAATGAAGAACTATGTTGATTCCGTCTAAATTAAGTCGCCCGGTCCGCCTTGAACACACTGTGGTTCGTGAGCGATTGCTGGCGAAACTTTCCGGCGCGAACAATTATCGTCTCGCGTTGGTGACCAGCCCGGCTGGCTACGGTAAGACCACGCTCGTGTCTCAATGGGCGGCGGGGAAAAACGATCTCGGCTGGTTCTCCCTGGATGAAGGCGATAACCAACAGGAGCGTTTTGCCAGCTATCTTATCGCCGCCGTTCAACAGGCAACCGGCGGCCACTGCGCGGCCAGCGAAGCGATGGTGCAAAAGCGCCAGTACGCCAGCCTGCCTTCCCTCTTCGCACAACTGTTTATTGAACTGGCCGACTGGCAGCGCCCGCTGTTCCTGGTGATTGATGATTACCATCTGATCAGCAATCCGGTGATTCATGACGCAATGCGTTTCTTCCTCCGCCATCAGCCAGAAAATATGACGCTGGTGGTGCTGTCGCGTAATCTGCCGCAGCTGGGTATCGCCAACCTGCGCGTGCGCGATCAGCTGCTGGAAATCGGCAGCCAGCAGTTGGCTTTTACCCATCAGGAAGCCAAGCAGTTTTTCGACTGTCGTCTCAGTTCGCCCATTGAGGCCGACGACAGCAAAAGGCTGTGCGACGATGTTGCCGGCTGGGCCACCGCGCTACAGCTGATTGCCCTCTCGGCGCGCCAGAACAATACTTCCGCCCACCACTCCGCTCGTCGTCTTGCCGGCATTAACGCCAGCCATCTTTCTGACTATCTGGTCGATGAGGTGCTGGATAACGTGGACCCGCGGACGCGTAATTTCCTGCTGAAAAGTTCGGTACTGCGTTCAATGAACGATGCGCTCATCGTCCGCGTTACCGGCGAAGAGAATGGCCAGATGCAGCTGGAAGAAATTGAACGTCAGGGCTTATTCCTGCAGCGGATGGACGATTCCGGCGAATGGTTCCGCTACCATCCGCTGTTCGGCAACTTCCTGCGCCAGCGCTGCCAGTGGGAGCTGGCGGTTGAGCTGCCGGAAATTCACCGTGCGGCGGCAGAAAGCTGGATGGCGCAAGGCTTCCCGAGCGAAGCCATTCACCACGCCCTGGCCGCGGGTGACGCCAAAATGCTGCGCGATATTCTGCTCAACCACGCGTGGGGCATGTTTAACCACAGCGAACTGAGTTTGCTGGAGCAGTCCCTCGCCGCGCTGCCGTGGTCAAACCTGCTGGAAAACCCGCGTTTAATTCTTTTGCAGGCCTGGCTGATGCAGAGCCAGCACCGCTATAGCGAAGTGAATACCCTGCTGGCGCGCGCCGAGCAGGAGATGGATACGGAAATGGACACCGCCATGCACGGGGATTTCAACGCCCTGCGCGCCCAGGTGGCGATCAACGCAGGCGATCAGGACGAAGCCGAGCGCCTGGCGATGGTGGCCCTTGATGAACTGCCGCTGGCCAGCTACTACAGCCGTATCGTTGCCACATCCGTACACGGTGAAGTTCTGCACTGCAAAGGCCAGCTGAGCAAATCGCTGGCGGTCATGCAGCAGACGGAACAGATGGCCCGCCGTCATGACGTCTGGCACTACGCGTTATGGAGCATGATCCAGCAAAGCGAAATCCTCTTTGCGCAGGGTTTCCTGCAGGCCGCCTGGGAAATTCAGGAAAAAGCGTTCCAGCTGATTCGCGAACAGCACCTTGAGCAGCTGCCGATGCACGAGTTCCTGCTGCGGATTCGCTCCCAGCTGCTGTGGGCCTGGGCGCGGCTGGATGAAGCGGAGACCTCCGCGCGCAGCGGCATGAACGTGCTTTCCTCCTATCAGCCGCAGCAGCAGCTGCAGTGCCTGACGCTGATGGTACAGTGCTCGCTGGCACGGGGCGACCTGGATAACGCCCGCAGCCATTTGAATCGCCTGGAAAACCTGCTGGGCAACGGCCATTACCATAGCGACTGGGTATCCAATGCCGACAAAGTCCGGGTGATCTACTGGCAGATGATCGGCGATAAAGCCGCCGCGGCAAACTGGCTGCGCCAGACGCCAAAACCGGAATTCGCTAACAACCATTTCTTGCAGAGCCAGTGGCGCAATATCGCCCGCGCGCAGATCCTGCTCGGCGATTTTGATTCCGCCGAAATGGTGCTGGAAGAGCTAAACGATAACGCCCGCTCGCTGCGTTTGATGAGCGACCTGAACCGCAACCTGCTGCTGCTCAACCAGCTCTACTGGCAGGCCGGGCGTAAGAGCGAAGCGCAAAAAGCGCTGCTGGAAGCGCTCACCCTCGCTAACCGCACCGGGTTTATTAATCATTTTGTCATTGAAGGCGAAGCGATGGCGCAGCAGCTGCGCCAGCTGATTCAGCTCAATACGCTGCCGGAGCTGGAGCAGCACCGCGCCCAGCGTATTCTGCGCGATATCAACCAGCATCATCGGCATAAGTTCGCCCACTTTGACGAGAGCTTCGTCGAACGGCTGCTGAACCACCCGGAAGTGCCGGAGCTTATCCGCACCAGCCCGCTGACCCAGCGCGAATGGCAGGTCCTGGGACTTATCTATTCCGGCTACAGCAACGAGCAGATCGCCGGTGAGCTGGACGTGGCCGCCACTACGATTAAAACGCATATCCGTAACTTGTATCAGAAGCTGGGGGTGGCGCACCGCCAGGATGCCGTTCAGCATGCCCAGCAGCTGTTGAAAATGATGGGATACGGGGTTTAAGCCGCTATCGGCTCGCTTCAGGCAACATAACCGTTACGTCATCGCCGGCGGCAGGTTTCCCTCCGCCTGGCGGCGGAGATAATCCCGTCACTCATCAACATCCGCCATCAATCGCGCGCGTCAGGCGGAGCAACGCTCTGGCATGACCCGGAAATGCTAAAGGTTCAGCACAGCTCCAGCTGAAGGTTGTTATCGGTAATCACCTTCAGTACGCCGGCGGGCGGCATCACATCGGTGTAGACCGCATCAACCATACTGATGCTGCCCATGTTGACCATCGCATTACGGCCAAATTTAGAATGGTCAACGACCAGCATCACGTGGCGGGAGTTTTCAATAATCGCCCGTTTGGTGCGCACTTCGTGGTAGTCGAACTCCAGTAGCGAGCCATCGCTGTCGATACCGCTGATGCCGAGAATGCCGAAATCAAGGCGAAACTGGGAGATAAAGTCCAGGGTGGCCTCACCGATAATACCGCCATCCCGGCTGCGCAGCTCGCCGCCGGCCAGGATAATGCGGAAGTCCTCTTTCACCATCAGCGTATTGGCGACGTTGAGGTTATTGGTGACGATGCGCAGATCGTTATGGTTAAGCAGCGCGTGGGCCACCGCTTCCGGCGTGGTACCGATATCGATAAACAGCGTCGCGCCATCGGGGATTTCGCTCGCCACCTTGCGGGCGATGCGCTCTTTTTCATGGGTCTGGGTCGATTTTCTGTCGTGCCAGGACGTATTCACCGAGCTGGACGGCAGCGCAGCTCCGCCGTGATGACGCAGAATCATTTTCTGATCGGCTAAATCATTCAGATCGCGGCGAATGGTCTGCGGGCTGACGGCAAACTGCTCGACAAGCTCTTCGGTACTGACGTATCCCTGTTTTTTTACCAGCTCGATAATCGCGTCATGACGTTGTGTTTGTTTCATGAAATATCCCTGGGAATCTCTACGTTCGTTTTCGCACATTCTGCGTATCAACAAACGCCATCGCCAGCCCGGTCACCAGACCGGCCACGTGCGCACCGTTCGCAATCGACATGCCGAAAACATCAAACCATCCAGCAATTAACCATACTAAAGAGAAGAGTATCAAGCCGCGCTGTAAATAAACGCCGCTCTGCGGATCGCGCTCGCCCCGTAGCCAGACATAGCCCATTAGCGCATAGACTACGCCGGAGAGTCCGCCAAACCACGGGCCGCTGAACTGATGCTGCACAAAGCCGCTCAGCAAAGCGGCGATCACCGTAATCACCACCAGCTTGCCGCTGCCGATGCGCTTTTCTACCGCTCCGCCGAGGTACCACCACCATAGCAGGTTGAACAGAATATGCATCAGCGAGAAGTGCATAAGCGCATGGCTAAAGTAGCGCCAGACTTCAAATTTCAGCGAAGGATCGTAGGGCCAGGCCAGCAGCAGCATGACCGGTTGATCGCCAATGACCGTTTGCAGGACAAAGACGGCGATGCAGGCGAAGAGCACGCCCCAGGTCACCGGCCCGGCGTTATGGCGAAGCGTCGCTAAAAAGGGAAAGCGCTGGTAGTGCAGCCCGCTATTGGTGTGCCCCGACTGCCAGCTGGCGGCGAGGTAACGCGGATCGGCGGGATTTTCCAGAAAGCGGGCCAGCTCGGCCTGTACGCGTCCGGCCTGGGACTCATCAGCCAGCCAGATATCGCTCTGCGTATGCTGCTGAATAGTCAGAATAATGCCCTGCGTCGCCATATAGTCGACAAACGCCTGGGCCACGCGCGGGTTGGCAAAAGAGGTAATCATTAACATGCAGCGGATCGCTTATTCCACACAAAGGGAGATATTATAGCCACAACCGGCGCTAACGCCTAAAGTGCGCCATGCGCGACTTCCGCCGGAAAATGCCGGTGCCAGGCATCAAACCCGCCGTCCACGCTGTAAACCTTGTCGTAACCCTGCTGCAGCAGATACTGCGCGGCGCCTTTGCTGCTATTGCCGTGATAGCACATCACCATGACCGCCGTATCAAAGTCGTTGTCGCGCATAAACGCGCCCAGCGTATCGTTGGTCAGATGGAATGCGCCCGGCGTGTGGCCCATCGCATAGCTTTGCGGGTCGCGAATATCGACCAGCACCGCCGTCTGCTGGTGCATTTTCTGGTGGGCTTCTTCTACGTTAATACATTCAAAGCGATCCATAAGCTCTCTTCTTTATATACGGATATACAGGCAGGCGGCGAAACGCCCTGCATTTTAGCGTCTAGTGTACAGCCTGGCGCTAAATAAACGCCAATATGTTACACGCATCACTCTGAAATGTTTTTTTGATGTTACCAATAGCGCGATTGTTTGCTATATTGAGCGATATCGAACATTTGTGAGCTTAAACGAAAGTGTAAGAGGTGGCGAGCGTGGAAACCAAAGATCTGATTGTGATAGGGGGAGGCATCAACGGTGCCGGTATCGCGGCAGACGCCGCAGGGCGTGGTTTATCCGTACTGATGCTGGAGGCAAGCGACCTTGCCTGCGCCACATCCAGCGCCAGCTCAAAGCTGATTCACGGCGGGCTGCGCTACCTTGAACACTATGAGTTCCGCCTGGTGAGCGAAGCGCTGGCCGAACGCGAAGTGTTGTTGAAAATGGCCCCGCATATCGCCTTCCCGATGCGCTTTCGTTTACCGCATCGCCCGCACCTGCGTCCGGCGTGGATGATCCGCATTGGCCTGTTTATGTACGATCATCTGGGCAAGCGCACCAGCTTACCCGGCTCAACCGGGTTGCGTTTTGGCACAGAATCGGTACTTAAACCTGAAATCGTGCGCGGTTTCGAATATTCCGACTGCTGGGTTGACGATGCGCGTCTGGTGCTGGCCAATGCCCAGATGGTTGTGCGTAAAGGCGGGGAAGTGCGCACGCGGACCCGCGCCATCTCGGCAAAACGTGAAAACGGTTTGTGGATTGTCGAAGCCGAAGATATTGATAGCGGCGAGAAGTTTACCTGGCAGGCGCGCGGTCTGGTTAACGCCACCGGCCCGTGGGTCAAACAGTTCTTCGACGAAGGGATGCATCTGCGCTCGCCGTACGGTATTCGCTTGATCAAGGGCAGCCATATCGTGGTACCGCGCGTGCACACGCAGAAACAGGCCTACATCCTGCAAAATGAAGATAAACGCATTGTGTTTGTGATCCCGTGGATGGATGAATTTTCCATCATCGGCACCACCGACGTGGAGTATAAAGGCGATCCTAAAGCGGTAGCGATCGACGACAACGAAGTTAACTACCTGCTGAACGTCTATAACGCCCACTTTAAAAAGCCTCTCACGCGGGACGATATCGTCTGGACCTACTCCGGCGTGCGCCCGCTGTGCGACGATGAATCCGACTCGCCGCAGGCGATCACCCGCGATTACACTCTTGATATCCATGATGATAACGGGCAGGCGCCGCTGCTGTCGGTCTTTGGCGGCAAGCTGACCACCTATCGCAAGCTGGCCGAGCATGCGCTGGAGAAACTGACGCCTTACTACAAAGGCATCGGCCCGGCATGGACCAAAACCGCGGTGCTGCCCGGCGGCGATATCGGCAGCGACCGTGACGACTACGCGGCGAAACTGCGCCGCCGCTTTTCGTTTATCAGCGAATCGATGGCCCGCCATTACGCCCGCACCTACGGCAGCAACAGTGAGCTAATCCTTGATAAGGCGACCTCACTGGACGATCTGGGTGAGCATTTCGGCCATGAGTTTTTTGAAGCCGAACTGCGCTATCTGGTTGAGCACGAATGGGTTCGTTCGCTGGATGACGCGATCTGGCGTCGCACTAAACAAGGTATGTGGCTGAATGACGAGCAGCAGGCGCGCATCAGCGAGTGGCTGGCGCAGCACGCGGGAAAGTCTGAGCTGTCGCTGGCGTCGTAACACCGCAAACAGTAACGGGGCCTGTAGGCCCCGTTTTTTATGACTAATCCGTTACAACCTTACCGGATCGATATGCCAGATATGGTCGGCATACTCCTTAATCGTGCGGTCGGAAGAGAAGTAGCCCATATTGGCGATATTCAGCATCGCTTTATTGGCCCACTCCTCCGGATGACGGTACAGCTCATCCACCTTATCCTGACAATCCACGTAGCTACGGTAATCCGCCAGAACCTGATAGTGGTCGCCGAAGTTAATCAGCGAATCCAGCAGGTCACGGTAGCGTCCCGGCTCCGATGGGCTGAACAGGCCGGTGCCGATCTGCGTCAGCGCCTGGTGCAGCTCTTCATCCTGCTCATAGTAATCACGCGGTTTGTAGCCGTTAGCCCGCAGGGCTTCAACCTCTTCCGCCGTATTACCGAAGATAAAGAAATTATCCGCCCCGACGTGCTCCTGCATCTCAACGTTAGCCCCGTCCAGGGTACCGATGGTTAACGCGCCGTTAAGCGCGAACTTCATGTTGCTGGTACCGGACGCCTCCGTCCCCGCCAGCGAGATCTGCTCGGAGAGATCCGCCGCCGGAATGATGAGCTGCGCGAGGCTTACGCTGTAGTTAGGAATGAACACCACTTTCAGCTTATCGCCAACGTCCGGATCGTTATTCACCACCGCCGCGACGTCATTGATTAAATGAATAATATGCTTCGCCATGTAGTAAGCCGAAGCCGCCTTGCCGGCGAAGATATTCACGCGCGGTACCCACTCGGCGTCGGGATCGGCCTTAATGCGATTGTAGCGGGTGATCACATGCAGCACGTTCATTAGCTGACGTTTGTACTCGTGAATACGCTTGATCTGCACATCGAACAGGGCTTTCGGGTTGACCACCACGTTAAGCTGCTGGCCGATGTAGTTCGCCAGCCGCTGCTTGTTTTCCAGCTTGGCCTGGCGCACCGCCTGGTTAACCTTCGGATAGTCAATATGCTGCTCCAGCTCCTTCAGCTGGCTTAAATCCGTACGCCAGGTGTGGCCGATATTTTCATCCAGCACTTTCGACAGCGGCGGATTCGCCAGCGCCAGCCAGCGGCGCGGAGTGACGCCGTTCGTGACGTTGGTAAAGCGCATCGGGAAGATTTTGGCAAATTCGGCAAACAGCGACTCGACCATCAGCCGGGAGTGCAGCTCCGACACGCCGTTGACCTTGTGGCTTACCACCACCGCCAGCCACGCCATGCGTACGCGACGCCCGTTAGACTCGTCGATAATCGACGTACGGCCCAGCATCGCCGTATCGTTGGGATACTGCTCCTGCAGGGTCTTCAGGAAGTAGTCGTTAATCTCGAAAATAATCTGCAAATGACGCGGCAGGATTTTACCCAGCATATCGACGGGCCAGGTCTCCAGCGCTTCGCTCATCAGGGTATGGTTGGTATAGGAGAAGACCTGGCAGGTCACCTCGAACGCCTCATCCCAGCTAAACTTATGCTCGTCAATCAGCAGGCGCATCAGCTCCGGAATCGACAGCACCGGGTGCGTGTCGTTGAGGTGAATCGCGATTTTGTCCGCCAGATTGGCGTAGGTTTTATGCAGCTGGTAGTGACGGCTGAGGATATCCTGCACCGTCGCCGACACGAGGAAATACTCCTGGCGCAGGCGCAGCTCGCGCCCGGAATAGGTGGAGTCATCCGGATAGAGCACCCGCGACACGTTCTCGGAGTGGTTTTTATCTTCCACCGCCGCGAAGTAGTCGCCCTGGTTGAATTTACCGAGGTTGATCTCGCTGCTGGCCTGCGCGCTCCACAGACGCAGCGTGTTGGTAGCGTCGGTGTCGAAACCCGGGATGATCTGATCGTAGGCTTCGGCAATAATCTCTTCGGTCTCCACCCAGCGGGAATGTTTACCTTCCTGCTGAATGCGGCCGCCGAAGCGCACTTTGTAGCGCGTATTGTGGCGCTCGAACTCCCACGGGTTGCCGTACTCCAGCCAGTAGTCCGGGGACTCTTTCTGCCGCCCGTCGACGATATTCTGCTTAAACATCCCGTAGTCGTAGCGAATACCGTAGCCGCGGCCCGGCAAACCCAGCGCCGCCAGCGAGTCGAGGAAGCAGGCAGCCAGACGACCAAGACCGCCGTTGCCCAGGCCCGGGTCGTTCTCTTCGTCAATCAGTTCTTCAAGATTCAGCCCCATCTCTTCCAGCGCGCTGTTCACGTCCTCATAAATACCGAGCGATAGCAGCGCGTTGGACAAGGTACGGCCAATCAAAAACTCCATCGACAGATAGTAAACCTGGCGCACTTCCTGAGAGAGCTGCGCCCGGTTTGAACGCAGCCAGCGCTCGACCATGCGATCGCGAACGGCGAACAGCGTGGCGTTGAGCCATTCATGTTTGTTAGCGATAGCCGGATCTTTGCCGATGATAAACATCAGCTTATAAGCAATAGAGTGCTTTAACGCCTCAACGCTCAGGGTGGGTGATGAGTAGCTAAAAGGTACATTCATAGCTTTGGCTCCTGGTTACAGCAAGCGTTGATAAAGTTCGCGGTAAGAATTTGCGGCAACCTGCCAGCTAAAATCCATATTCATCGCCTGACGCTGGACGTAGCGCCAGAGCGACGGGCGCGACCACAGGACGAATGTGCGTCGAATAGCCCGCAGCAGCGACAAAGCGTTGCTATCTTCAAAAACAAAGCCGGTAGCCAGACCGTCGGCGAGGTTCTCCAGCGAGCAATCGGACACGGTGTCCGCCAGTCCGCCGGTACGCCGCACCAGCGGTAGCGTGCCGTACTTCAGGCCGTACAGCTGGGTTAAGCCGCACGGTTCAAAACGGCTGGGCACCAGAATCACATCGGCGCCGCCCATAATGCGGTGCGAGAAGGCTTCATGGTAGCCAATCTGTACGCCAACCTTGCCCGGATGCTCGGCCGCGGCGGCCAGGAAGCCCTCCTGCAGCACCGGATCGCCCGCCCCCAGCAGCGCCAGCTGACCGCCCTGCTCCAGCAGACCCGGCAGCGCCTCAAGCACCAGGTCCAGCCCCTTCTGGCTGGTCAAACGGCTGACAACGGCAAACAGCGGCGCTTTGTCATCCACCTTCAGCCCCATGGCGATTTGCAGCTGGCGTTTGTTTTCCGCTTTCTCTTCCAGCCGATCGCGATCGTAGCGCGCGGCCAGCAGCAGGTCGCTTTCCGGATTCCAGATATGGTCATCCACCCCGTTGAGGATCCCGGAGAGGCGGCCCTCATGCTGCCGCTGACGCAGCAGCCCTTCCATGCCGTAAGCGAACTGCGGCTCGGTGATTTCGCGCGCATAGGTCGGGCTGACCGCCGTAATATGGTCGGCGTAGTAGAGCCCCGCCTTCAGAAAGGAGATCTGGCCGTTAAATTCAAGGCCATGAACGTTGTAGAACGACCACGGCAGCTCAATGTCGTTCATATGCCACGAGTAGAACATCCCCTGGTAGGCCAGGTTATGCACCGTAAAGACCGACTTAGCCGGGTGGCCGCGCGCCGCCAGGTAGGCCGGCGTCAGGCCCGCATGCCAGTCGTGGGCGTGAACAACGTCAGGGCGCCAGAAAGGATCCAGGCCGCAGGCCATCTCGCTACCGACCCATCCCAGCAGCGCAAAGCGCAGCACGTTGTCGGTATAGGCGTGCTGATTGGTATCGTGGTAAGGGCTCCCTGGGCGATCGTAGAGATGCGGGGCATCAATCAAATAGATGCCCACGCCGTTAAAGTGACCGAACAGCAGAGTGATGCGCCCGGCAAACGTCTCGCGGCGCGTCACCACCTGCGCATCCGTCACGCCGCGGCGGATATCAGGAAACGCGGGCAGCAGTACGCGCGTGTCGACGCCCCCGGCAATTTGCGCTGCAGGCAGCGCGCCGATCACATCCGCCAGTCCACCGGTTTTTAACAGCGGGAACATCTCTGAACATACATGTAATACCTGCATTAGCGCTCCTGTGGATACCCCAATTTCCGCAGCATGTCGCGGGTGACCAGCACGATACCTTCCTCCGAGCGGTAGAAACGGCGTGCATCCTCTTCCGCGTTCTCCCCAACAACCATACCTTCCGGGATCACGCAGGCGCGGTCAATAATGCAGCGACGCAGGCGGCACGAACGGCCAACCCAAACCTCTGGCAACAAGACTGCCGAATCAATATTACAGAATGAATTCACCCGCACGCGCGGGAACAGCACCGACTGCACAACCACCGATCCGGAGATAATACAGCCGCCTGAAACCAGCGAGTTCAGGGTCATCCCGTGGCTGCCCGAGCGGTCCTGGACGAATTTTGCCGGAGGCAAAGGCTCCATATGGGTGCGAATCGGCCAGTTCTGATCGTACATGTCCAGTTCCGGGGTCACCGAAGCCAGATCGAGGTTGGCTTTCCAGTACGCTTCCAGGGTCCCGACATCACGCCAGTAGGGCTCAGACTGCGGATCGGACTGCACGCAGGAGAGCGGGAAAGGATGTGCATAAGCCATGCCAGCTTTGGTGATTTTCGGAATGATGTCTTTACCAAAATCGTGGCTGGAGCTTTCATCGCTGTCGTCTTCTTCCAGAAGCTCATAAAGGTAATCTGCGTCAAAGACATAGATACCCATACTCGCCAGCGATTTGCTGGCATCGCCCGGCATCGCAGGCGGATTAGCCGGTTTTTCGACGAAATCGATAATCTTATCGCTCTCGTCCACCGCCATGACCCCGAACGCCCGTGCTTCTTCAATAGGCACTGGCATACAGGCCACGGTGCAACGCGCGCCTTTTTCGACGTGATCGATAAGCATGCGCGAGTAGTCTTGTTTGTAAATATGGTCGCCCGCGAGGATAACGACGTACTCCGCCTTGTAACGACGAATGATGTCGAGGTTCTGCGTCACCGCATCCGCCGTGCCGCGATACCAGTTTTCCCCCTGCATCCTTTGCTGGGCGGGCAGCAGGTCAACAAACTCGTTCATCTCTTCATTGAAGAACGACCAGCCGCGCTGGATATGCTGCACCAGCGTATGCGATTGATACTGGGTGATGACGCCGATGCGTCGAATGCCTGAGTTAATACAGTTAGATAACGCAAAATCGATAATGCGGAACTTGCCGCCGAAATGGACAGCAGGTTTCGCGCGTTTATTGGTCAGATCCTTCAGACGGGTACCACGTCCCCCGGCAAGGATCAGCGCAACGGATTTGATCGGCAACTGACGCGCCAGCATCAATGGATCGTTCTTTTCTACCCCAACCATAATTAACTCCTTTTTTACTCCCCAGCTTGCCTGCCCTTCTCGTCGCGCCGCCGCTTCGAGACCAACCGGAAGCCCCGAGGTTACGACCTTTGAAATACGCACACTCCGTGCGCGGGCCCATGCCAGACAGCTATAGTGACCGGATTATCCTCTCCGGCGAAAGGTGGAATGGCGCGCCATTCCCCCGCGGGTAAAACCATCTCTGCCACCTCGGCGGTGGCGTTGAGCGCCATCAGCCAGCGATCGGACAATATGATCTGCATACGCGGCGCACCGTGCTGCCATTCATCGGCGGACAGCGGCTGCGCATGTTGGTTTAACCAGCGAACGCTGCCGTCTCCCTCCTGCCACCAGCGATTCTCGGTTAAAGCCGGAACGCGCTGGCGCAGATGAATTAACGCGGCGGTGAACGCGGTCAGCCCGCGGTTAGTATGGTTCCAGTCCAGCCAGGTCAACGCATTGTCCTGACAGTAAGCATTGTTGTTGCCATGCTGGCTGTGACCGTGTTCGTCACCCGCCAGCAGCATCGGCGTTCCCTGCGCCAGCAGTAAAGTCGCCAGAAGAGCGTGAACGCTGGCACGGCGCCGTTCAATCACGGCAAGACTCCCTTCTAATCCTTCTATACCATGATTGTTGCTGTAGTTATTGTTAGTCCCATCGCGATTCTCCTCCCCGTTTGCCTCATTATGTTTCTGATTGAAACAAACGCAGTCGCGCAGGGTGAAACCATCGTGCGCGGTGACCAGGTTAACCGCCGCCGAAGGCGCTCTGCCGTTACGCTGAAAAACGTCGCTGGATGCGGCAAAACGCTGAGCGAAGTCGCCCAGCGAGACGTTCTGCTGCAGCCAGAATCGACGCGCGGTATCGCGGAAATGGTCGTTCCACTCGGCGAACAGCGGCGGAAAGTTACCCACCTGGTAGCCGCCCGGGCCGATATCCCAGGGTTCCGCGATCAGCTTGACCTCCGCCAGACGCGGGTCGTTACGGATGGCCTCAAACAGCGGCGCATCCTGACGAAACGCCGGCGTCCGCCCCATCACCGAGGCGAGGTCGAAACGAAAGCCGTCAACGTGGCACTCGTCAACCCAAAAGCGCAGGCACTGGCGGGCATACTCCACCACGCCGGGGTGGCTGAGGTTGAGGGTGTTCCCGCAGCCGGTCCAGTTGTGGTAATCGCCGTCTTCCCTGATCCAATAATAGCTACGGTTATCGATTCCGCGCAGGGAGAAGGTCGGCCCTTCCAGGTCTATCTCCGCGCTATGGTTCAGCACCACGTCAAGGATCACTTCGATGCCCGCCGCATGCAGCGCTTTTACCGCATCGCGAAACTCGTTTAACGCCTGCTCCGGCGCGCTGGCGTAGCGCGTGTCGAGGGCGAAAATCGCCAGCGGGTTGTAACCCCAATAGTTGCTTAACCCCATCCGCTGAAGGCGCGGTTCGCTGGCGAACTGCGCCACCGGCATTAACTCTAGTGCAGTAATGCCCAGCATGCGGAAGTAATCGATCATCACCGGATGACCAAGCGCTTTATAGGTGCCGCGGACATTCTCCGGCAGATCGGGGTGCAGATACGTCAGCCCCTTGACGTGGGCTTCATAAATCACCGTCTGGCCCCACGGCGTGCGCGGCGGCTTATCGCCGCGCCAGTCGTAATGCAGGTCGATCACCCGCGACTTCGGCGCTATCGCCGCGCTGTCGCGACGATCGGGAACGCGATCGCCGCCGTGGAGACGTTCATCGTCAGGCAACCCGCCGTCTACCTGATGGCAGCAGGGGTCAAGCAGCAGCTTCGCCGGGTTGAAGCGGTGCCCTTGCGTTGGGTCCCAGGGCCCGTGGACGCGGTAGCCGTAGCGCAGGCCAGGCCCGACATCGGCGAGCCAGCCGTGCCAGATATCGCCGCTGCGCGCGGGCAGGTCGACGCGCCGTTCATTACCCTGCTCGTCAAACACGCAGAGTTCCACCCGCTCCGCGTGGGCGGAAAAGAGCGCGAAATTCACGCCCTTACCGTCGTAGCTGGCCCCTAAAGGCGCGGGCTTTCCTGCCGTGAGTGCGATCATTGCGCCTCCCGCACCAGCCACACCGTCGCCAGCGGCGGCAGCGTAATGGAGAGGGAGTGTTCACGACCGTGGCTGGCGATCGGGTCGCTCTCAACGACGCCGCCGTTGCCGGTGTTGCTGCCGTGGTAATGCATGGAGTCGGTGTTGAGCTCTTCACGCCAGCGGCCGGGCTGGTTGATGCCAAAACGGTACTCATGACGTGGGACTGGGGTGAAGTTGCTGGCGACGATAATTTCATTGCCCGCCCTGTCGCGACGAACAAAGATAAATACCGAACGCTCATGGTCGTCCACCACCAGCCATTCGAAGCCGTAGGGATCGAAATCCAGCTCGTGCAGCGCTTTATGGTGACGATAGGTATGGTTGAGGTCGCGCACCAGCCGCTGGACGCCGTGGTGCCAGTTATCGCCGCCTTCCAGCAGATGCCAGTCGAGGCTTGCGTCGTGGTTCCATTCGCGTCCCTGAGCAAACTCATTGCCCATAAACAGCAGCTTTTTACCCGGGAAGGCAAACAGCCAGCCGTAGTAGGCGCGCAGGTTAGCGAACTTTTGCCAGGCGTCGCCCGGCATGCGGTCGAGTATCGATTTTTTGCCGTGCACCACTTCATCATGAGAGAGCGGCAGGACAAAGTTTTCGGTGTAGTTGTAGAGCATACCGAAGGTCATCTTGTCGTGATGATGACGGCGATGCACCGGGTCCAGCTTCATGTAGTCGAGGGTGTCGTGCATCCAGCCGAGGTTCCACTTGAACCAGAAACCCAGCCCGCCGGTGGAGGAAGGACGGGAAACGCCGGGAAAATCGGTCGACTCTTCCGCCATGGTTACCGCGCCCGGCGTCTGTTCGCCCAGCACGCGGTTGGTATTGCGCAGAAACTCAATCGCTTCAAGGTTTTCCCGACCGCCGAATTCGTTCGGCACCCACTCGCCCTGCTTGCGGCTGTAGTCGCGATAAATCATCGACGCCACCGCATCAACCCGCAGCGCGTCAATGCCGAAGCGTTCGATCCAGTACAGCGCATTGCCGACCAGGTAATTGCTGACCTCGCGGCGGCCGTAGTTGTAAATCAGGGTGTTCCAGTCCTGATGGTAGCCTTCGCGCGGGTCGCTATGTTCATACAGCGAGGTGCCGTCAAACGAGGCGAGCGCAAAGTCATCCGCCGGAAAATGGCCAGGCACCCAGTCCAGAATAACGTTAAGCCCCGCGGCGTGCGCGGCGTTGATAAAGTAGCGGAAATCCTCCCGGGTACCGAAGCGACGGGTGGGCGCGTACAGCCCGGTCGGCTGGTAGCCCCAGCTGCCGTCAAACGGATGCTCGTTAACCGGCAGCAGTTCGAGGTGGGTAAAGCCCATCCATTTGGCATACGGGACCAGCTGGTCGGCAAGCTCGCGATAGCTCAGCCAGAAGTTATTATCGGTGTGGCGGCGCCAGGAGCCGAGGTGTACTTCATAAATCGAGATCGGCGCATCAAACTGGTTAGCCTGCTTGCGCTCCGGCGGCTGTGCGACCTTTTCCGGCAGCCCGCAGATGAGCGAGGCGCTCTCCGGGCGCATTTGCGCTTCAAAAGCGTAAGGATCGGACTTCACCCGCAGGTTGCCGTGGGCATCGATAAGCTCGAATTTATACAGCTGGCCGTTCAGCGCGCCGGGAACAAACAGCTCCCAGATGCCGGACTCTTTACGCAGGCGCATCGGGTGGCGGCGGCCGTCCCAGTAGTTAAACTGGCCGACGACCGATACCCGGCGGGCATTCGGCGCCCATACGGAGAAACGCGTACCGACCACGCCGTCCATGGTATCGGCATGCGCGCCCAGCGTTTCATAAGGACGCAGATGCGTGCCTTCCGACAGCAGCCAGACATCGAGATCCTGCAACAGCGGACCAAAACGGTACGGGTCATCAATCAGGTTCTGCTGCCCGTGCCAGGTGACGGCCAGCTGATAGCGAAAAGGATTTTTACGACGCGGCAGAACGCCGCTGAAGAAACCGCGCGAGTCGAGGCATTCCAGCTTGCCGACTTTGCGTCCGGTTTTTGGTTCAATGACCCACACATCGGTGGCATCGGGTAATAATGCACGAACTTCCAGCCCGGCGTCGGTGTAATGCATGCCAAGCACGGAAAAAGGATCCGCAAAATGGCCGGCGATAAGCGCATTAATCACGTCCTTATCAATACGATTAGACATGGTTTCATCCTGTTGTAGGTGTCGCCCTTTCCTGTATCCGGCGACTTTTTTTTGACCTGAACGGCGCAGCACGTTATGCGTCCCCCTGCTCCGTCCCACCTTCAGGTAAGGAGACATCGTGACTCCTTACTTAAAGCATAGCCAAGGCTGAGTTACCTCCGTTGGGAAAAATCTAACATTCGCGTTTACTCCTTGTATTACGCAAAAAAAAGGGGTGTTTCAACACCCCTTTTCTCATCTTGTGACGACTACGCCAGCTGTCTTAGCATGCGGCGGAGCGGCTCGGCGGCCCCCCACAGCAGCTGGTCACCAACGGTGAAGGCCGACAGATACTCCGGCCCCATGTTCAGTTTACGCAGGCGACCCACCGGGGTGGTCAGGGTGCCGGTAACGGCAGCCGGAGTCAGCTCACGCATGGTGATATCACGATCGTTCGGTACCACTTTGGCCCACGGGTTATGCGCGGCCAGCAGTTCCTCAACGGTCGGAATAGAAACATCTTTTTTCAGCTTGATGGTGAACGCCTGGCTATGGCAGCGCAGCGCGCCAACGCGAACGCACAGGCCGTCTACCGGAATCGGTGAGGCGGTCGCGAGAATTTTGTTGGTCTCCGCCTGGCCTTTCCACTCTTCACGGCTCTGGCCGTTATCCAGCTGTTTGTCGATCCATGGGATCAGGCTGCCCGCCAGAGGAACGCCAAAGTTGTCTACCGCCAGCTCGCCGCTGCGGGTCAACGAGGTGACCTTGCGTTCAATATCCAGGATCGCGGAAGCCGGATCCGCCAGCTCAGCCGCAACATGGCTGTGCAGCTGGCCCATCTGGGTCAGCAGCTCGCGCATATGCCGCGCACCGCCGCCGGAAGCCGCCTGATAAGTCGCCACGCTAACCCACTCAACCAGATCCTGAGCAAACAGGCCGCCGAGAGACATCAGCATCAGGCTGACGGTACAGTTGCCGCCGACAAAGGTTTTAACGCCGTTGTTCAGACCGGCGGTGATAACGTCCTGGTTCACCGGGTCGAGAATGATGATGGCGTCGTCTTTCATGCGCAGCGAAGAGGCGGCGTCAATCCAGTAGCCCTGCCAGCCGCTTTCACGCAGCTTCGGGTAAATATCGTTGGTGTAATCGCCGCCCTGACACGTGACAATAATGTCCAGCGCCTTCAGTGCTTCCAGATCGAATGCATCCTGAAGCGTGCCACCGGTACTGCCACCAAAAGATGGAGCAGGCTGCCCCAGCTGGGAGGTGGAGAAAAAAACAGGGCGAATGGCATCAAAATCGCGCTCTTCAACCATGCGTTGCATGAGGACAGAGCCGACCATTCCGCGCCAGCCGATAAAACCAACATTTTTCATAACGTATTCCTGCGAGGTGTGTGCTGTTTGTTCCAGGCCAGTTTCCTACTGGTTAGTCCTTCACATTACAAAATGCAGCTAAAGTCGCAAGTGAAATTAATCAATGATTGCCAGGCAATCAGTAACGTAACTAATTTTGCATAGCGGCAGCCGTCGCTGGCCCCCCGGAATACCCTAATAATTATCAGGGAATTTATATCGCGAAGGAAATATTTTCCGCCGCTATTTTATTGATCAGGATTATGAATTACGGCAGAAATTCGGTTGTTTTACTCTTGCTAACCAAACCGGTTAAAGCCAGGCGTGGCGCGGGTTTGTGAGCCGTATGACGTTTATCGTATTTCTGATAGTGGCAGCTCGGGAGAGGGGTAAAGCTAAGGGTTTTCGATATAAGTAGAGCGGAAAAATTAACCCGGCATCGCCTCGCTCCGCCGGGTGTTTCACTTTGTCGTTTAGCTCAATAGCGTAAACGCAATCATGCCGACAATCGCCCCGACGGTGCCGAGGATGGTTTCCATCATCGTCCAGGTCTTCAGCGTTTGCGCTTCGGTCGCGCCGGTAAACTTACCGAACAGCCAGAAGCCCGCGTCGTTAACGTGGCTGACGACAATAGAGCCGCCGGCGATGCAGATAGAGAGCGCCGCCATCTGCGCGCCGCTGTAGTGCAGCTGTTCGATAACCGGCATCACCAGCCCAACGGCCGTCAGGCAGGCAACGGTCGCGGAGCCCTGAATAATACGCACCGCCGCCGCCAGCACGAAGCAGGTGATGGCAATCGGCAGGCCCATACCGGTCAACGCTTCGCCGAGGGCAGGACCGACGCCAGAGTCGACCAGCACCTGTTTGAACACGCCGCCCGCACCGATGACCAGCAGGATAATGCCCGCAGGCTGGAGCGCATGACCGCAAATCTCCATCACCCGATCTTTGGCCATCCCCTGACGTACCGCCAGGCCATAGATAGCCACCAGAATCGCGGTAAACGGATGGCCGATAAACTCAAACCATTCGTAGGCGGTAGAGCCTTCCGGCACAAAGCGCGCGGCGATGGTTTTCAGGCCAACCAGCACCAGCGGCAGCAGAATCAGCGACAGGCTGAAGCCGAATGACGGCATTTTGCCTTCGCCGAGGTGCGGCTCGCTAATATCGTCCGGAATATGCAGCTCAACGTAACGGCTGATAAAGTTACCCCACAGCGGTCCGGCGATAATCATCCCCGGGATCGCGGCGCACAGGCCAATCAGGATCATCCAGCCAAAGTCGGCGTGCATCTGCGAGGCCAGCAGCATCGGCGCGGGCCCCGGCAGCAGGAACGCGGCCGCAGCGGCTACGCCAGCAAACAGCGGGATCACCAGCTTCACCAGGTTGGTGCCGGTGTGGCGCGCCATTGAGAAAGCCACGCTGATCAGCAGCACGATCGCCACTTCGAAAAACAGCGGCAGCGCGCAGATAAGTCCGGCCAGGCCTATCGCATAGTGGGCGCGATTGTGGCCGAAAGATTTCAGCATCTTAACGGCAATCTGGTCGACCGCGCCGGTTTCATGCAGGATCTTACCGAACATAGCCCCCAGCGCGACGACGATAGCCAGAAAGCCCAGCGTGCCGCCCATGCCTTTTTCCATTGTCGCCGCGATCTTGTCCAACGGCATGCCGGAAAAAAGCCCTGCTCCAATAGAAACCACCATCAAAGCCACGAAGGCATGCATACGCGCCTTCATCACTAAAAACAGCAGCAGCAAAACGGAGCCGACTGCTGTTAAAACAAGCGTTAATGTACTCACTATTTACTGCCTTTGTTGATCACCTCAATGGTGCTGGCGACCACGCCTTCCAATGACTGGTCGATATCGACGATTAAAACATCGTTTTCATCCGCGCCCGGTTCCTGCAGCGTTTCAAACTGCGTGACCAGCATCTGAGTTTTAAAGAAGTGGCCTTTACGCGCCTTCAGACGTTGTTCGATAACCTCGAAGTCGCCTTTCAGGTAGATAAATGAGAGGTTCGGGTTACCTTTACGCAGGATGTCGCGGTAGCTCTTTTTCAGCGCGGAGCAGACAATCAGCGACACTTTATTGGTACGCTGCATGGCAAACGCGGCATCGTTCAGCGCCTGCAGCCACGGGGTGCGGTCATCGTCATTTAACGGTTCGCCGGAAGCCATCTTGTTGATGTTGCTGCGCGGATGCAGAAAGTCGCCGTCGAGAAACGCGGCGTGCAGTTGATGCGCCACTTCGCTGGCGACAGCGGATTTGCCGCTGCCGGAAACGCCCATCAGGACATAGATGTGGTGATCATGGTTAGTCGTGCTCAAAGCTTCCTCCCACTGGACACATACGCGCAGCCTGGCAGCGTTTAACGGCGTGGAATACTGGCGTACAGGTTAATTGTTACGGGTAACTGTTATCGGTAACATTGTCATGCCGGAGTTGTGGAGAAGCAATAACCATTCGTGCCAGATGTGAATATGTGTGATCTACTTCAAATTTGTCAGTTTAAATAGATCCGCCCGGTGACAATGTGAAACCTAAATCTAACATCTTAGGCGTCACCGCTTCACCGCGAATACGCGCCAGCAGTCGTTCAGCACCAATCCGCCCCATCCGCTCGCGCGGCGTCAGCACGCTGGCCAGACGCGGCTCCATCACCTGGCCGATATCGTGGCCGTGGAAACCGGCAATCGCCATATCGTCAGGGATTTTAAGCCCCAGCCGCTGGCACTCAAACGCCGCGCCGACCGCAAGGTCATCGTTGGTACAGAAAATGCCGTCAAGCTGCGGATATTCGCGACGCGCCTGGCGCATCAGCTCAATCCCCGATGAATAAGAGGAAGACTGCTCAACCATCACGCTGTAGGGCGTCATTCCGGCATCAAGCATCGCCTGCTCATACCCCTTCTGTTTGATGATAGTACGTTCATCAAGACGTGCGCCAAGATAGGCAACGTGACGATGGCCATGATTGATAATCGCCGCGGTCATCTGCCGGGCCGCTTCAAAGTTATCAAAGCCGACGGCGATATCGAGGCACGGCGACTGGCTGTCCATCAGCTCCACAACCGGGATACCCGCCACTTCAATCATCTTCAGGGTGCGCGGCGTATGGGTTCGTTCGGTAAGGATCAGGCCGTCAATATTCCAGGAAAGCATGGATTCCAGGCGTTTTTCTTCCATTTCCGGCTTATAGCCGTAGTGCGCCAGCATCGTCTGGTAACCGAAAGAGTCGGTCACGCTTTCAATACCGCGCAGCACTTCTGAGAAAACCTGGTTAGTTAACGAGGGCAGCAGCACGCCAATAGCGCGGCTGGTGGCATTCGAGAGGATGTCGGGGGCGCGATTAGGAATATAACCCAGTTCATCGAGAGCAACGGCTATCTTGCCACGCAGCGCTTCGGAAACCTGTTCCGGGTTACGTAAGTAGCGACTGACCGTCATTTTGGTCACGCCGACAAGATCGGCTACATCCTGAAGTACGGGTCTTTTCTTTTTCATCGTCCTGACTGCGATCAACGGGGAAACATTTTCTCAGTTTATCACGGACAAAGCGCAACCTTCCCTAACATCAGGGAAGGTTGCGCAATTTATTTAGACCCGATCGGAGAACGATCAGACGGGCGGCAGATCGAACAGCAGAATTTCGCTATCGCCGTCGGCGTGTACGGAAATCGCCTGCTCGTCCCAAATGGCCAGGCCATCGCTGGTGGTGGCCTTCGTTCCGTTGATGGTGACGTCACCTTTCACCACCTGGATCCACACCCGCCGTTCAGCGGCAATCTGATGCACCGACTGCTCGTCTTTCAGCAGCGCCCAGCGGTACAGTTCCATATCCTGGTACACCTTCAGCGAACCTTCGCGGGCATCCGGCGACAGCACCAGCTGTTTGCCCTGCGCGGCGTCAAAGCGGCGCTGTTCGTAGCGCGGCGTGATGCCATTTTTTTCCGGCATAATCCAGATCTGGTACAGATGCAGTTTTTCCGTGTTGCTTGGGTTGTACTCCGAGTGACGAATCCCGGTACCCGCACTCATGATCTGGAACTCACCCGCCGGCACCTGCTCTTTATTCCCCATGCTGTCCTGGTGCTCAACGGCCCCTTCCAGCACGTAGGTCAGAATTTCCATATCTTTATGCGGATGGGTACCGAAGCCCTGGCCTGCATCAATCACGTCGTCATTGATCACCCGCAGCGCCGAGAAGCCCATAAAGTTAGGGTCGTAATAGTTCGCGAAAGAGAAAGTATGCCAGGAATCCAGCCAGCCGTGGTTAGCGTGGCCGCGTTCGTTAGCTTTGCGTAAGTAGATCATGTTGCACCCCCGTATGTTTTCGATGGGATAAGTGTGGACCCAATCCCCTGGCGATCATAGAGGGTGAAAATTGACTCCTCTGTTCAAAAAATATGAACGAGTGCAGAGGAGCCATGAGGGCTTATCGGGTAAGGGTAATCGTGGCCGGAGATGGCTGTTCAAAGCCGCGTTCAAGGATCTCCAGATTCGTGAGAACGTCAGATTCCTTGACGAAATTTGGCTGACCGTTAACGAGGGTTTCATACAGCGAATCATAGACCCGCCCATAGTCGCCGGTTTCAAGCGGGATCTCTTCCCGTACGGTTTCGCCCGCCTCATTGACGTACTCCAGCAGACCAACCGTCTCGTCCGCGCCGAATCCCGGCTCGCCCGGCATAATATTGGCCTTCAGGCTGGTCTCCTGCTGGTCGATACCGTATTTAATAAACGACCCTTTATGACCATGGACGATGAATTTTGGATAGGGCAGCTTCACCAGATGGCTGGTTTTGACAATCGCCTTCAGGTTGCCGTAGAACAGCTGGGCCTCAAAGGTATCGTCCGGATTGGCCTTGTTGCGCAGGCTACGGATGTCGTAAGAGACATGGTCCGGGCGACCGAACAGGGAGATAATTTGGTCCAGGGTATGGACGCCCAGGCCGTAAAACGTGCCGTCCTGAGGCAGGCCGGGTTTCCCTCCATCTACCGGGCGATAGTTGTCAAAATGGTTTTCAATCTCGACGATCTCGCCCAGCTTTCCGCTCTCAATCACTTTCTTCGTGGTCAGGAAGCAGGAGTCGAAGCGACGATTCTGGTACGGCGTGACCGTCAATCCCTTGCTTTTCGCCAGGGCGAATAGCGTTTTTGCCTCATCAAGGGTCGGGGTAAAGGGCTTTTCGACCAGTACATTTTTGCCCGCCTCCAGCGCCCGTTTGGCATAGGCAAAATGGCTGTCCGCGTGGGTGCACACAATCACCAGCTTGACCTGCGGATCGTTAAGCACTTCGTCGAGGTCGCTGGTGAAGTGAATATGCGAGTATACCGGTGCCTGTTCCTCTGGCTTTGCGCTGCGGCGAAAGATATGCGCCACGTGCCAGCGGTCTTTTCGGTGCAGGACATAGGGAAGATGGTAGCGGGTGGTGCTTTTGCCGAATCCAATAAATGCGCAGTGCAAAGTCATAACGCGGTCCTTTGTTAGGTCTCTGCTATTAACCATAGCGCAAGCTGGCTGCGAACTTAACCCCTTCAATAAGTGTGCCAAATTCTTAAATGTAAAATTTAACGCTCAAATTCATTGACCCTACGGCCTAAATTCTGGATAAGAGGGCCCTCGGGAAAAGAACGTTTTTTATCCAGCGCGTAGGAACATGACGCCGCATCGCGCTCGCCGTTTCCCAAAACACGATGACTAAAGGAGTAGCCATCTCGTTCGTATGGAAAGCAAGTATATCGCCCTGAATAGCGCCCTTCTCTTTTGGCTGCTTGGCCTGATGGCCTGGTGCTGCGAATCCACGTATCTGGCCTGGCTATCGGGCTCTTTCTCCTTGTCATCTTTCGTTTTTCATTTTCAATATCATCGGATTAACCATATGTTTAAAAAGAATAAAAATGTTGAAGCGACGCCACAGACGGTGGCTACGCCGGTACTCAACAGCGCATCCCCGTTAGCCGTTTCCCGCAAACCTGCCGCCACGGTTATCGCCAGCGGCATCCGCTTTGACGGCAATATTATCGCCGAGGGAGATGTCGATATTTACGGTACCGTAAGCGGCAATATCGACGCCGAAGAGAGCCAGATTAAGATTATGGCCGGAGGCCTGGTCGAGGGAAATATCACCTGCCGCGAGCTGATTATCGACGGCTGCATCCTCGGCCAGTGCCGCAGCGAGACGATTGAAATCGATAAGAACGGCCAGGTCACCGGCACGTTGGCCTACCGCACGCTAGCCATTAACAAGGGCGGCGTTTTTTCCGGCCAGGCAGAGCTGCTGCCTGCGGCGGCAGATAAGAGCAACGTGGTGGGATTCATCACAGATACCGCGGTAGAAACGAAAGAGAGAGCGGAAGCGCATACTGCCGAAGCGGCGCAGTAGCGTCTTCGGGTGCAGGCTGAAAAAAAAGCAAAAAAAAGCCAGCACCCGGCTGGCTAAAGTAATACTGGAAGCAATGTGAGCAATGTCGTGCTTTCAGGCTTTCCGCAAGGGTCTCCCTGAATGCAGAGCAATAATAATCATTCTCATTCGCACTTGTCCACCTCTTTTTGCAAAAAATAGGCGTTGCTCCCTTTTTTAAAGTCAGCGATCTTTAAGGGGACGATTAACCCAAAAAGGAAAATGAAGAATGAGCGACATAGTGATACGTCACGCCGAGCCACGGGATGCTGAACCTTTACGCCAGATAACTGCGCATCCGGAGGTCTATCACGACACGCTACAGCTCCCTCATCCTTCTATGGAAATGTGGCAGGAACGCCTGCTACCGAAACCCGGTAGCCGTCATCTGGTCGCGACAATCGACGAACAGGTGGTGGGCCACCTCAGGCTCAGCATCGAACCCAGCCCTCGTCGCAGCCACGTGGCGACCTTTGGCGTCAGCGTTGCCGCGCAGGCGCACGGCCGTGGCGTAGGCAGCGCGCTGATGCGAGAGATGATTAATCTCTGTGATAACTGGCTGCGCGTCGATCGTATTGAATTAACCGTGTTTACGGACAACCCATCCGCGATGGCGCTTTACCGCAAATTTGGCTTTATTGTAGAAGGGACCGGCAAGCAATACGCCCTGCGCAACGGCGAATATGTCGATGCCTACTTTATGGCGCGGCTGAAGGGGTGAAGCTCAACTAACCCTCTCCCGGCAGGGAGAGGGTCGGGGTGAGGGTAAACCTAGTACCCTGCGGTTAAATCATCCGGCGAACGCGGATCGGATGCGCCGTACAGCGTGCCATCCGGGCCAACCATAATACTCTGGGTACTGCCCATCGCCTCTTTCACCGCCACTTTCTGCCCTTTGCTCTCCAGCAGCTTCAGCGTATCCGGGCTAAATCCCTTCTCTACACGCAGTTCGTCCGGCAGCCATTGATGATGGAAGCGCGGGGCGTTGGTGGCTTCCGCGACGTTCATTCCGAAATCAATGGTATTCACCACCATCTGCAGGACTGTGGTGATAATGCGGCTGCCGCCGGGGCTACCGGTCACCAGCCAGGTTTTGCCATCTTTCACCACAATCGTTGGCGACATCGACGACAGCGGACGTTTTTTCGCCTCGACGGCGTTAGCGTCGCCACCCACCAGCCCGTAGACGTTCGGCACGCCGGGTTTAGCTGAGAAATCATCCATCTGATTGTTCAGCAGAATGCCGGAGTTCCCCGCCACGATGCCGGTTCCAAAGGTCGTATTCAGCGTATAGGTCACGGCAACGGCGTTACCGTCCTTATCCACCACAGAGAAATGAGTGGTCTGATTGCTTTCATACGGCGCCAGCTTACCGGGGCGAATCTGGCTCGACGGCTTCGCCTTATTGATATCAATCTGCTCAGCGATCGATTTGGCGTACGCTTTGCTGGTCAGCGCCTGCCACGGCACCTTGACGAAGTCCGGATCGCCAAGGTATTCCGAACGGTCGGCATAGGCGTGCTTTTCGGCTTCCGCCATCACCTGCATGGCGTCGGCGCTGCCGAAGCCGTACTTATGCATATCGAAGTTTTCGAGGATATTCAGGATCTGCACGATATGAATGCCCCCGGACGATGGGGGCGGCATTGAGAACACCTGATAGCCGCGATACTCGCCGCTCACCGGCGTACGTTCGACCGCTTTGTAATTCGCCAGATCCGCTTTGGTGATAAGCCCGCCGTTATTCTTCATCTCAGCGGCAATCTGGTCGGCAATCGCGCCTTTATAGAAGGCATCCGGCCCCAGCTCGGCAATCAGCTCCAGGCTTTTCCCCAGCTGTTTTTGCACCAGCTTATCGCCCTTTTTCAGCGGCTCGCCGTTTTTCCAGAAGATAGCCCGGCTGTTGGCATGGTCGGGGATCACTTCGCTGCCGTAGGTTTTCAGGTCGTCGGCCAGCGCATCATTTACCGTGAAGCCCTCTTCGGCCAGCTTAATCGCCGGGCGAATCACTTTGTTGAGCGGCATCGTGCCGTATTTTTCCAGCGCGAGGGAGAACCCGGCGACGGTGCCCGGCGTGCCGGAAGCCAGATGCGAGGTCAGCGATTTCTTGCTGTCCGGGTTGCCCTGATCGTCGAGAAACATATCCCGGGTGGCCTGTTCCGGGGCCATCTCGCGGAAGTCGATCGCCGTGGTATTACCGTCTTTGGTCCGCAGCATCATAAACCCGCCGCCGCCGATATTACCGGCCTGCGGATGGGTGACCGCCAGCGCGTAGCCCACCGCCACGGCGGCATCGACCGCGTTGCCGCCCTGACGCAGAATATCCACGCCTACCTTCGTTGCCAGCGCGTCCACCGAGGCCACCATCCCCTGCTGAGCGCGGACCGGGTGAAATACATCTTCCTCTACGCCATAAGATACCGGCGGAGGGGCGGGATCTGCCGCAACGGTAAAACTGCCGCCCGCCAGCAACGCAGCGATGACCACCTGACGCCAGAGCGTTGTTCTTATCATTGTCATACTCCTGAATGATGTTTTTATTTACCCATAATCCTGGATGATAAGTCTTAAAAAATCATTGTTGCGCCGGAAAGGGAGTAAACTTAAGCGATCCCACGAAGTGAGGAGAGAACAATGAAAGCAATGTTATATCTGGCGGCGCTTCTGCCTCTGAGCGTCATGGCGCAGCCGATCAATATCGACAATAACCCCAATCAGCCGGGGTACGTGGTGCCCAGCCAGCAGCGGATGCAAAATCAGATGCAGACCCAGCAAATGCAGCAGCAAAACAATCTTAAGCAGAGTATTCAAAGCCAGTCGCGCGCGCAGCAGCAGCATCTTCAGACGCAGTTGAATAACGATCGGCAGCGGGTACAGCAGAATAACAATCTGACCCGTGAGCAGCCTCTCCCTAACACCAACGGTGGGATGCTGCAGCGCCAGACGACCCCGTAAGGGCCGCCTGACGCAGAAGCGGATTACGCCGGGAAGTTGGGGCCGATGACGTCAATCGCATCGGTGCAGATGCTGTCCACGCCCCAACGCAGCAGCTCGGCGGCGCGCTGCGGTTTGTTCACGGTATAGACCAGAATATGCAGGCCCGCGGCCTTCAGGCTCGCCACGCGCGCTTCATCCAGCAGCTTATGGTTGAGGTGAATAGAGACGCAGCCGAGACGCGCGGTCAGTTCGCGCCAGTCGTTGCGCCACTCATCCAGCAGCAGCCCGCGCGGCAGTTCGGGCACCGCCTCCTGCGCGGCTTCCAGCGCATCGACGTCAAACGATGAGAGCAGCGGCGGCGTCATTCCCTGCCACAGCTCACGCGCCGCCAGCGCCACCGCTTTGCCGGTCAGCGGCCCGGTGCCGGTGGTCGGTTTAATTTCGATATTGGCCATCATGCCGTGCTGACGGCAGCGGTCGGCCACCTCGCTTAGCAGCGGCAGCGGCTCGCCTTTGAACTCACCGCTGTACCAGCTGCCGGCATCCACTTTTAGCAGATCGTTCCACGCCAGTTCGCCCGCCACGCCCCAGCCGTTGCTGGTGCGTTCGAGATTGTCATCGTGCAGTAAAAAAATCTGCCCGTCTTTCGATAACTTAGCGTCAAACTCAATCATCGTATGGCCGTAACGAGCGCCGGTATCGATGGCCGCCAGGGTATTTTCCGGGGCCAGTTTACCGCCGCCGCGGTGGGCGACGATATGAGGATAAGGCCAGTGACTCATGCGCGTTGTCCTGTTTCACTATCAAAAAGATGCAGACTTTCCTGCGGCAGATGCAGCCACAGGGTGCTGCCCGCCTGCGGACGCTGCTGGTGCGGCAGCCGGACCACCAGCTTTTGCTCGCCCCAGCGCCCGTGGGCGAGGTTATCGGCACCTAAAATTTCCAGCGTATCCATCACCAGCGGTACGCCACCTTCCGCCTCGGAGCTTAATGCAAAATGTTCCGGACGGATACCCAGGGTCATCTTACGCCCGGCATAGCGGCGATGCTCGCTGTTGATGGGTAAAAGCATCCCGCCCTCAAGCTCGAAGCGGCTACCGTCGTCGCTGACCCGGCCTTCCAGCAGGTTCATTGCCGGGCTGCCGATAAAGCTCGCCACAAAGCGGCTGGCCGGTTTTTCGTAGACCTCGACCGGCGTACCAATCTGCTCGGCGATACCTTTATTCATCACCATCACCCGCTGCGCGAGGGTCATGGCTTCCACCTGATCGTGCGTCACGTACAGCGAGGTGGTTTTCAGCCGACGGTGCAGCTGCTGCAGCTCCAGACGCATCTGCACGCGCAGTTTGGCATCGAGGTTGGAGAGCGGCTCATCAAACAGGAATACCGCCGGGTCGCGCACGATAGCCCGCCCCATCGCCACGCGCTGGCGCTGGCCGCCGGAGAGTTCGCGCGGACGGCGCTTCAGCAGGCCATCCAGCTCCAGAATGCGCGCCGCTTCCTGGACGCGTTCGGCAATTAATCCTTTACCTAAACCGCGAATTTTCAGGCCCCACGCCATATTCTCTTCCACGCTCATATGCGGGTAGAGGGCGTAGTTCTGGAACACCATCGCAATACCGCGATCTTTCGGTTCCATTTCGGTGACGCGCTTGCGGTCGATCCAGATATCACCGCTGGTGACCCGCTCCAGGCCCGCCACCATGCGCAGCAGGGTTGATTTTCCGCAGCCCGAGGGACCCACCATCACAATAAATTCGCCGTCCGCGACGTCCAGCGTCAGCGGCTGGATCACCTGGGTTTTGCCATCCCAGCTTTTGGTTACTGCCTGTAGCTTAAGTCCTGCCATTTTATTTCTCACTATCCACTAAACCACGCACAAACGCGCGCTGCATGGCTAAAACGATGACAACCGGAGGAATCAGCGTGAGCAGCATCGCCGCCATCACCTGATTCCACTGCGTGGTACCCTGGCCGATGGCGATCATCCCTTTAATGCCCGCGACCGCCGTGCCGAGATTCACATCGGTAATGATCAGCAGCGGCCACAGATACTGGTTCCAGCCGTAGATAAAGGTGATGACGAACAGCGCCGCCAGGTTGGTTTTCGACAGCGGCAGCACGATGTCGCGGAAGAAGCGCATCGGCGACGCGCCGTCGATACGTGCGGCCTCTATCAGCTCGTCCGGCAGGGTCATAAAGAACTGGCGGAACAGGAAGGTGGCGGTCGCCGAAGCCATCAGCGGCAGGGTGAGCCCGGCATAGCTGTCGAGCATTTTCAGGTTGGCGATCACTTCCACCGTCGGGAAAATACGCACCTCAACCGGCAGCATCAGCGTGATGAAGATCATCCAGAAGAACAGGTTGCGCAGCGGAAAACGAAACCAGACGATGGCGAAAGCGGAGAGCATCGAGACCGTAATTTTGCCCACCGTGATGCCGAAGGCCATGATGAAGCTGTTGAGCATCATCAGCCAGAACGGCGCGCTATTGGCCCCTACGCCGTTCACCCAAATAAATTTCATGTTTTCGAGCAGATGGCCGCCGGGAATCAGCGTCATCGGCGTATCAAAGACCGCTTTACTGTCCAGCGTCGCCGCGACAAAGGCGACATACAGCGGAAACAGAATGACCGCGATCCCTAAAATCAGCATGGTATGGCTGAAAATCGTCAGCCCGCGTCGATTCTCAATCATTGGTAGCGCACCTTTCGTTCAACGTAGCGGAACTGCACCACCGTCAGAATAATGACGAGGAACATCAGCACCACCGACTGGGCGGCGGAAGCGGAAAGGTCGAGCCCGGCAAAACCTTCACGATAGATCTTATAAATCAGCGTTGTCGTCGCCTGAACCGGCCCGCCGCCGGTTGCGGCATCGATAACCGGGAAGGTATCGAAGAAGGCGTATACCAGGTTCACCACCAGCAGGAAGAAGCTCACCGGGGCGATCAGCGGCAGCGCCAGCCTGAAGAAGCGGCGAACCGGGCCGGCGCCGTCAATCGCCGCGGCTTCTACCAGCGAGCGGGGAATAGATTGCAGCGCGGCGAAGAAGAACAGGAAGTTGTAACTAATCTGCTTCCAGACCGAGGCGAAAACCACAAGGAACATCGCCTGACCGCTGTTCTGCGCGTGGTTCCAGTCGTAGCCCATCTCACCGAGGAGATGCGTAATCAGCCCGCGTCCGGGGTTGAACAAGAAGATCCATAGCACCGCCGCCACCGCGGGCGCAACGGCATAGGGCAGGAGCATCAGCGTCTGATAGAAGCGGCTGCCGCGCACCACGTAATCCACCAGCGCGGCGAAAAACAGCGAGATCAGCAGGCCGCTGACGGTAACCATCGTGCTGAACTTAATGGTGGTCCAGAAGGAGTCCAGGTAGTACGGGTCCTGGAAGAGGGCTAAAAAGTTATCCAGGCCAACAAACTGGCTGGAGAGCCCAAACGGATCGACGCTCTGCAGTGAATACCACAGCGCTTCGCCCGCGGGCCAGATAAAAAAGATGACGGTGATAACCAGCTGCGGCGCGACCAGCACATAGGGCAGCCAACGCGAGCGGAACACCGGACGGGATGATGACATAGTTAAACTCTGAGTTGGTTTCCCCTCATCCCGGCCCTCTCCCTAAACGGACAAGAGTGAAAAAACGGTTCCGGGCGGTCCCCTCTCCCGGCCGGGGAGAGGGTTAGGATGAGGGGCTGGCTATAAGATTACGACCTGGTTGACTGCTCGAAACGGCGCAGCAGCTGATTACCGCGCTCAACCGCGGCGTCCAGCGCCTGCTGAGGCGTTTTCTTCCCGGTCCATACGCTTTCCAGTTCTTCATCCACGATGGTACGAATCTGCGGCATATTGCCCAGGCGCAGACCTTTGGTGAACGGCAGCGGCGGCTTGTTCAGCATCTGGCGCGTCGCGATATCGGCACCGGGGTTCTTATCATAGAAGCCCTGTTCGCGGGTCAGGTTGTAAGCGGCGGTGGTAATCGGCAGATAGCCGGTTTTCTGATGCCATTCGGCGGCGTTTTCCGGCTTAGTCAGGAAATCGAGGAATTTGGCGACGCCGGTATAGGTTTCTTTGTCTTTACCCTGCATCACCCACAGGCTGGCCCCGCCGATAATGGCGTTTTGCGGCGCGCCCTTCACGTCGGCGTCGTACGGCATCATCCCTACGCCATAGTTGAACTTCGCGTACTGGCGAATATCCGCCAGCGAGCCGGAAGAGGCGGTGGTAATGGCGCAGTCGCCGTTATAGAACTTCTCGGTGGATTCGTCTTTACGCCCGAAGTAGCTGAAGTCGCCTTTCTTGTTCAGTTCTTCGAGCAGAGCGATATGCTTCACCTGATCCGGCTTGTTGAACTCCAGTACCGCATCGGTACCGTCGAAGCCGTTGTTTTTGGTCGCCACCGGCAGGCCGTGCCAGGCGCTGAAGTTTTCAATCTGAATCCAGCCCTGCCAGCCGCTGGCGTAGCCGCATTTCATCCCGGCAGCTTTCAGCTTCGCGGTATACGCCGCCAGATCCTGCCAGGTTTTCGGCGGCTGTTCCGGATCTAATCCGGCTTTTTTAAAGGCGTCTTTGTTGTAGTACAGCACCGGCGTGGAGCTGTTAAACGGCTGGGAGAGCAGATGGCCGGTTTTCGAGTCGGTGTAATAACCGGAGACGGTTGGCACGAACTGCGTTTCATCAAACTGAATGCCCGCATCGCTGAACACCTGATAGACCGGCTTAATCGCCTTCGAGGCCATCATCGTCGCGGTGCCGACTTCGTAAACCTGCAGAATAGCCGGGGCGTTGCCGGTACGGAAGGCGGCGATGCCGGCGCTCAGGCTCTGCTCATAGTTGCCTTTATACACCGGAACAATTTTGTAGTCCGGGTTGGCTGCGTTGAAACGTTGCGCCAGTGAATCAACTTCTTTCCCCAACTCCCCTTCCATCGAGTGCCAGAACGGGATAGTGGTTACCGCCAGGGCTTGTCCGGCAAATGCCAGGCTGAGCGCCAGTCCTAAAGCTGTATGTCGTAACGATATCATCGGTTATCTCTCTTGTTGTTCCGGATGCGCGATTTCACGCGTTTTATGTTCGCGGGGGTAACATGACATGCTCGAATGACAGAAAAATAACTATTGCATTACAAAAATATTACAATAAATTGGCAAAAACATGATGAAACGGTGAAAAAAAAGTGGCAGGGAAATGGCAAAGCGAAAAAGAGAGGCGGCGCAGGCTACAGATAAGCGGGGATCTGTAGTTAAATAGGGGGCGTTAAACAGCACTCTCCGGCGAGCCGTCATAAGGAAAAATATGAAGACGCTTCATAAACCTACCGAACGCGTTTTACTCATTCTGGAAACCTTAGCCAACGCGGACGGAATGACGCTTTCCGAGCTATCGCTCAAAACGGATATTTCAAAGGGAACCATTTTCCCGATCCTCAAATCGCTGCAGTACCGGAAATATATCAGCCACGACGATCGCAACGGCATATATACGCTGGGGATCTCGTGCGCGGTTCTGGCCAGCTCAACGGTGGAAAAAGAGTTCTGGCTGAAAACGATCAATAGCGAAATGCACGCGGTGGTCAATGAATGCAATGAAGTTTGCCAGCTCGGCATTCTGGATGACGCCTGGGTGCTCTATGTTGATAAAGTTCAGGGCGACCAAACCGTGCAGCTGGTCTCTAAGGTAGGGACTCGCCTTCCGGCAATCTGCTCTGCCCTGGGCAAGGCGCTGCTGCATAAGCACCGCGACGAAGAGATCCTGGAGCTCTATCCGCAGGGTTTTCCTTCCGTTACCGCCCGCAGCGTAACGAATATGGCTCAGCTTCGTCAGCAGCTGGAATGGGTCGCCGCCAACGGTTATGCCATGGACGATCGGGAAATCAACGACGATACCATCTGCTTTGCCGTCCCCCTGCTGCAGAAAGGCATTATTCTGGCGGCGATCAGCGTCTCATTGCCCTCTTTCCGCGCCAGCGATGAAAAAACGCAGCAGGTTATTCGCGCGTTAAAAGAGGCAAAGGGTCGTATCGAAAGCGTGCTGAATAAGCTGCCTGATATTAAAAATTACTGATTTATTCGCCCACGATGCCGTCGGAATTGTGATTACCCACACAATACCGATATTTAATGATCCGCCGTGACGCCCGTCTCTTCTGCATAATTCCCCATCTATTCATTGATTTAATCAATTATCCGCACGACTTTGGCGCCATTTGACTTCACGTCGATGGCGTGTTTACTTATGCTTAATCGCAAATACAAACAGTGTTTGTATATACGAACAACAAAGAGGTTGAATATGCAAAGTCGTTACATCACCCCGGCAATAACGGTTTTTGATGAGCAGGGCAGGCTGGATCCTGACGGAAATTTTCGCCTGTACGATTTTATTAAAAACAGCGTATCGGGATTTGTCGTCATGGGCAGTACCGGCGAGTTTTTCTCGCTGGATATGAAAACATCCCGTCAGATAATTCAAATGGCGGCAGAGTTCCCGCGCGAGGGAATAAAGGCCTATGCGGGTACCAGCCGCATGGATATTGACGAGTGCGTAGAGCTGGCAAACTATGCAGATGAGTGCGGGCTGGATGGCGTCATGATTATCAGCCCGTGGTACTTCCGCCTGACTGATGAAGGCATTTATACATTTTATAGCCAGATTGCCCGCCGCACCGCCGCCAAAATATTCATCTATAACTTTCCGGAGCGCACCGGCTATTCCGTCTCGCCGGAGGTCTGTTTACGACTCGCCAGCGAGTTCCCAAATATTGTCGGTCTTAAAGACACCATTCCGGACACCAATCACACGTCGCAGGTGATTCGCCAGGTAAAATCTGAACTACCGTATTTTGAAGTCTATGCCGGTTATGACAATAACTTCGCGCACAATGTCCTGGCGGGGGGCGATGGATGTATTGGCGGGTTATCCAATATTTGCCCTGAAATATTCCGCGACTGGATGCAGGCATTTAACGATAACGATATGCAGCAAATTTCGCGGTATCAGCAAAAAGTGGATGGGTTAATGGATATTTACGCGGTTAACGATCCGTTCATTCCAACATTTAAAAAAGCGTTACAGCTGCGCGGAATTATTCAGTCCGACCGCTGCACGCCACCGTTTAGCTCGCTCGCCACCTGCCAGACCGAAAGTATTCTGCGGATACTTTCCCGCGCTGGTATTGAAATTAATGCCTGACCCCCACGCGGAGGTATTATGAAAACCATCACAGCTTATGACAATCCGGCCCTCAATTCCGCGATTACCAAATCATGGAAGCGCCTGGTGCCACTGATGTTTATTTTGTACTTCATCGCCTTTATCGACAGGGTGAACGTGGGATTCGCCAAAGAGGCGATGCAGGTGGATATTGGGCTCTCCAATTCCGCCTTCGCCCTCGGCGCGGGGATCTTTTTCGCCGCCTATGCGCTGTTTGGTATTCCCGCTAACCTGATTCTGAATAAAATCGGCGCGCAAAAATGGTTAAGCATCACAACCGCGCTGTGGGGCGTTCTCTCTGCCCTCACCGGACTGGTGCAGACGGAAACCCAGTTTATTGTTCTGCGCTTTTTACTGGGGTTAGGCGAAGCCGGTTTTTATCCCGGTATTCTGCTGCTGGCCTCAATCTACTTTCCCAATAAAGTTCGCGCCTCCGTCGTCGGTATCTTCGTGCTCGGCGTGCCGCTGGCATTAACCTTAGGCTCGCCCATCTCCGGGGCGCTTCTGGAAATGCACGGCTTCCTCGGCAAACCCGGCTGGTTCTGGATGTTCTTTATCGAAGGCATTCCGGCGGTCATCATGGGGATCTTCGCCTGGTTCTGGCTTGATGATACGCCGGCCAAAGCGCGATTCCTGAACGACGAAGAGAAAAAAGCGCTGATTGCTCAGCTTCAGCAGGAGCAGCGGCAGACGGAAACCAGCAGCGTCGGCACCGCCCTGAAAAGCCTGAAAGTCTGGCACCTGGCGCTGATCTACGGCACCATCCAGATCAGCGTTTACGGGCTGATGTTCTTCCTGCCTTCGCAAGTCGCCTCGCTAATGGGCTCCACCCTCGGCTTTAAGGAGTCGCTGGTCGCCGCCATTCCGTGGGCCTGCTCCGCCGTCGGCGTCTATTACATTCCGCGTCTGGCGGACAAAATGCCGGCCCGTCGGGTGCTGATTTCAGTCATCTGTATGCTGGCGGCGGCGTTGGGGCTGTTTGTTTCTGCCTGGTCCGGCCCGGTACTCGCCATTGCCGCGCTCTCGCTGTCGGCCATCGGCTTCCTCTCCGTGCAACCTATCTTCTGGACTTTCCCGGCGCAGATTGTGTCAGGCTCGGCGCTGGCCGCCAGTATCGGCTTTTGCACCACCATGGGCGCATTTTGCAGCTTCCTCGCGCCGCTGATTCGCGTTGAGGTCGATGCCTTCTTCGGCAACGATTCGGCGGGTCTGGTCGCCCTGTCGCTCATCACCGTCTGCTGCGCGCTGCTGATTGCCGCCCTTGCCGGCAGAAAAGCGACAAACGGCGTCGCGGTCCCCCATCACTAAGTCCTGATGCGCTTATAACAAAGGATAATGAACATGCAGACCATCTTAAAAATTGACCCTACCGATAACCTGATCGTTGCGCTGCAGGACTTACGCAAAGAGCAGCGGGTTCACTGGAACGATGAAGCCTACGTTCTGCGTAACGATGTCAAAGCCAAACATAAATTCGCCACCGAGGATATTGCGCCCGGCGATATCGTGTCGCTGTACGGCGTTCCGGTCGGCAAAGCGACGCGCCCCATCACCCGCGGCGAAGCCATTACCACTGAGAATATCAAACACTACGCGGCCCCGGTTTCGCTTGACGACGTCGCGCCCTATGACTGGCAGCAGCCGGATGTTTCCGCCTGGCAGCAGCGGACTTTCAAGGGCATAGTTCGCGAAGATGGCCGGGTCGCCACCGCGAACTACTGGCTGGTCATTCCGCTGGTATTCTGTGAAAACCGCAACGTTCAGCGCGTCACCGATGCGCTGAACGACGCCCTCGGCTACGCCAATAACGGCCTGAAAAATTTTGCTCGCCAGGTGACGTCGGCAGGAGCATTAAACGATACCCGGCATCTGCCCTTCCCGCATCTTGACGGCATCCGCTGTATTACCGTCAATTCCGGCTGCGGCGGCGCCACCTCGGACAGCATGACGATGTGCGACGTGCTGGCCGCCTATTCCGATCATCCCAACGTTCTTGGCGTGACGGTCTTTGCCCTCGGCTGTGAAAAAGCGCGGATTGTTGATTTCAACGCCGCGCTGGCGAAGCGCAACCCGAATTTCAACAAACCGATTATTTACTTCAGACAGCAGGACTGGAGTAGCGAAGAAAAAATGATGCAGGATGCGTTGACTGAAACCTATAACGCGATCCGCGAAGCCCCCGTCGCCGAGCGGCAGGACGTCCCGCTCTCCCACCTCAAAATCGGCGTGAAGTGCGGCGCTTCTGACGGGTTCTCGGGGATCAGCGCTAACCCGGCGATGGGCGAAGTGTCGGATCGTCTTGTCGCCCTCGGCGGCGCGTCGGGGCTGGCGGAATTCCCCGAGCTGTGCGGCGCTGAAGGGGATATCGTGCAACGCTGCGCGACCCGCGAGCTGAAAGAGAAGTTTTTGTCGCTGATGAAAAACTATGAGCATGTCGCGAACTTCTTCGGTACCACCATCGCCGATAATCCCAGCCCGGGAAACATTGCCGATGGGCTGATCACTGACGCCATCAAATCCGCCGGCGCGGCGAAAAAAGGCGGCAGAGCGCCGGTAAGCGCGGTATGCGACTACGCCGAACCGATGGGAGAAAGCGGCCTTTCGCTGGTCTGCACGCCGGGCAACGATGTGGACGCGGTAACGGGCCTGGTCGCGGCGGGGTGCAACGTGGTGATCTTCTCAACCGGGTTAGGTACGCCGACGGGGAACCCTATCGTTCCGGTGCTTAAGGTTTCAACCAACTCCGCGCTGGCGAAAATGATGCCGGATATTATCGATTATGACTGCGGGCCGATTATCGAAGGCACGCCGCTGGCGGACATCGCCGACGGCCTGTTTGAGAAAATCATCGCTACCGCCAGTGGGACCTGGCGCACCAAAGCGGATGCGCTCGAACAGTATGATTTTATGCTGTGGAAACGCTCTCTGGAACTGTAGTAGCCAAGTAAAACGCCCGGCAGATGCCGGGCGTTTTGTCTTCACTACCCGCCCAGATAGGCGCTGCGTACCGCTTCATTCGCCAGCAGCGCGTCGCCGGTATCCTCAAGCACCACGTGACCGTTTTCCAGCACGTAGCCGCGGTCTGCCAGCTTCAGCGCCTGGTTGGCGTTCTGCTCGACGAGGAAGATAGTCATCCCCTGCTCGCGCAGCTGTTCGATGGTATCGAAGATTTGCTGAATGATAATCGGCGCCAGACCGAGCGAAGGCTCATCCAGCAGCAGCAGGCGCGGCTGGCTCATCAGCGCGCGCCCGATAGCCAGCATCTGCTGCTCGCCGCCGGACATGGTGCCCGCCCGCTGAACCCGACGCTCATGCAGGCGCGGAAACAGCTCATACACCCATTTGATGCGGGTCTGGAACTGGTCGCGGTCGGCAAAAAAACCGCCCATCGCCAGGTTCTCTTCCACCGTCATCCGCGAGAAAACGCGGCGTCCTTCCGGCACGATCGCCACCGCTTCGCGCATGATTTTCGCCGTCTGCCAGTCGGTAATATCTTTACCGTCGAAAACCACGCGGCCGCTGGAGGCGCGCGGGTCGCCGCACAGGGTACCCAGCAGAGTAGTTTTTCCCGCGCCGTTGGCGCCAATCAGGGTGACAATCTCTCCCTGATTGATATGCAGACTGACGTTGTGCAGCGCCTGGATTTTGCCGTAATGCGCGCTGACGTTGTCAAAAGATAACATCACTTTTTCCATCTTATGCGTCACCACCATTATGCTTCACCTAAATAGGCGCGGATCACGTCCGGGTTGTTGCGGATCTCTTCCGGCGTACCGTTGGCCAGCGGCGTGCCCTGGTTTACCACGTAAATACGATCGGAAATGCCCATCACCAGCTTCATATCGTGCTCAATCAGCAGGATGGTGGTGTTGTGATGGCTGCGCAGCTCGACGATTAGCTCGTCCAGCTCTTTGGTCTCTTTCGGGTTTAGCCCCGCCGCGGGCTCATCCAGCATCAGGATTTCCGGCTGGGTCACCATACAGCGGGCAATCTCCAGACGGCGCTGGTCGCCGTAGGCCAGGTTACTGGCCTGCCGGTTGGCGTGCTCAAGCAGGCCAATACGTTCAAGCCAGGTCGCGGCGCGGTCCAGCGCTTCGCTCTGGGCGCGGCGGAAGGACGGCGTCTTCAGCAGGCCGGAGAAAACCCCGGTTTTCAGCTGCTGATGCTGCGCCACCAGCAGGTTTTCAATCACCGTCATTTCGCGGAACAGACGCACGTGCTGGAACGTTCGCACCACGCCCATACGGGCAATCTGCTGCCCCGGCAGCCCTTCCAGATGCTGGTCGCGCAGCATAATGGTACCGCCGGTTGGCTTATAGAAACCGGTCAGACAGTTAAAAACGGTGGTTTTGCCCGCGCCGTTAGGGCCGATAAGCGAAACGATTTCCCGCTCGCGCAGCTCCAGCGACACGTTGTTGACCGCCAGCAGGCCGCCAAAACGCATCATCAGACCGTTTACGGATAATAATGGCTGACTCATGCCTGCTCTCCTTCTTTGGCCTGCCCATTTTTCAGCTTCAGCTGCGGACGGGTCATCGGCAGAAGCCCCTGCGGACGCCAGATCATCATCAGTACCATCAGCGCACCCAGCATCAGCATGCTGTATTCATTGAAATCACGCATCAGCTCGCGCGAGACCACCAGCAGAACCGCCGCCAGGATCACCGCGAACTGGGAGCCCATACCGCCGAGAACCACAATCGCCAGCACAAAGGCCGACTCGGCGAAGGTAAAGGATTCCGGGCTGACGAAGCCCTGACGGGCGGCGAACAGAGTGCCGGCAAAACCGGCAAACGCGGCGCTAATGGTAAAGGCGGTCAGCTTGATGCGCGTCGGGCTGAGGCCCAGCGAGCGGCAGGCAATCTCATCTTCACGCAGCGCTTCCCACGCGCGGCCCAGCGGCATACGCAGCAGGCGGTTAATCACGAACAGACTTAACACCACCAGCAGCAGAGCGACCAGGTAGAGGAAAATCACGCGATCGGAGGGATCGTACTTCACGCCGAAGAAGTTGCTGAACGTATCCCAGCCGCCTTCGCGGGCGCTGCGGCTAAATTCAAGGCCGAACAGCGTCGGTTTCGGGATCTGGCTGATGCCGTTCGGGCCACCGGTTATTTCGGTGTTGTTAAGCAGCAGGATGCGCACGATTTCGCCAAAGCCAAGCGTGACAATCGCCAGATAGTCGCCGCGCAGGCGCAGGACCGGGAAGCCAAGCAGGAAGCCCGCCGCCGCCGACACCAGCCCCGCCAGCGGCAGGCAGGTCCAGAAGCCCAGACCGTAATAGTGGTTCAGCAGCGCGAAGGTGTAGGCGCCGATGGCGTAGAAACCGCCGTAGCCCAGCACCAGCAGGCCGGAAAGCCCCACCACCACGTTAAGGCCCAGGCCGAGGATGATATAGATCATCGTCAGGGTAGCGATATCCACCGTCCCGCGCGACACCATAAACGGCCACGCCACGGCGATAACCAGCAGGGCGATCAGGAACAGCTTCTGTTTTACCGTCGAACCGTCGATAGCCGGCAGAATAAACTTCGGCCCGGAGACGTTCTTCATGGTTTTCTGGAAAATGGGACGCAGCAGCTGGAAGAAGAAAACCACTGCGGTACCGATATAGATCCACTGCCAGCGGATATCGGCGGCGGTATCCACCACCAGCTTCGTGCCGTCCAGCTCCAGCTGCACGCCCATAAAGACGCCCGCCAGGATAAAGAACATCACCGCGGACAGCAGCGCCATCGCAAAATGCATCGGTTTCATACTTTTTCTACCTCCGGACGGCCCAGGATACCGGTAGGCATCACCAGCAGAACCAGGATCAGCAGCGCGAAGGAGACCACGTCTTTATATTCCGTACTGAGATAGGCAGAAGAGAGCGCTTCGGCGATACCGAGGATCAGCCCGCCGATCATCGCCCCGGGAATGCTGCCGATGCCGCCCAACACCGCGGCGGTAAAGGCCTTCATCCCGGCCATAAAGCCGATGTACGGGTTGATTACGCCGTAGAACTGACCGAGCAGAACGCCGGCAACCGCCGCCATTGCCGCGCCGATCACAAACGTCAGCGCAATCACCCGGTCGGTGTTAATCCCGAGCAGGCTGGCCATTTTCAGGTCTTCAGCGCAGGCGCGGCAGGCGCGCCCCATGCGGGAATAGCGGATAAAGAGCGTCAGCGCCAGCATGGCGATAAACGTCACCACCCAGATAACCAGCTGCATGGTGGTGATAGTGGCGGTGAAGTTATCGCTGCTGCCTACCGTCCACTGGCCGTTGAACAGGCTCGGCAGCGCGACATCGCGCGAACCTTCCGTCAGGCTGACGTAGTTTTGCAGGAAGATGGACATCCCGATGGCGGAGATCAGCGCAATCAGGCGTTTTGAGCTGCGCACCGGCCGGTAGGCCACGCGTTCGATACTCCAGCCGTAGGCGCTGGCAATCACGATAGCGCCGACGAATCCGGCGGCAACCAGCAGCCAGCTGGTATCGATACCCATCATCATCAGGGCGGCAATGATCATGAAGGAGACGTAGCTGCCAATCATATAGACCTCGCCGTGGGCGAAGTTGATCATGCCGATAATGCCGTACACCATGGTATAGCCGATGGCAATCAGCGCGTAGGTGCTTCCCAGCGTGACGCCGTTAAACATCTGCTGCAGAAAATAGAGAAACTGCTCGGACATAAGGTAACCTTTTTCTACCCGCCCGCTTTGCACGGGCGGTGGGATAACTTGTCTTATGGCTTATTTCGCGAGGGTGGATGACCCGTCCGCGTGCCACTGGAAGACACCAAATTCAAATCCCTTCAAATCGCCTTTTTCGTCCCAATTCAGCGGCCCAATCACGGTTTTCGCGCCGTGAGCTTTTAGATCTTTGATTAAATCCAGCGGCTCCTGGCTTCCGGCCCGGTCCATCGCCTGCGCCAGCGACTGCACGGCGGCGTAGGTGATCCAGACATACGGACCGCTCGGGTCTTTCTTCTCGGCTTTGAGCGCGTCAACGATAGCGCTGTTGGCCGGGTCCTGGTCATAGCGTTTTGGCATCGTCACCAGCATGCCTTCCGCCGCATCGCCCGCGATGTTGGACAGCGACGCGTTACCCACGCCTTCCGGGCCCATAAACACGGTTTTCAGGCCCACGGAGCGCGCCTGGCGCAGCATCTGGCCCATTTCCGGGTAGTAGCCGCCGTAGTAAACGAAGTCGATATTCTCTTTTTTCAGGCGCGCCAGCAGCGCGGAGAAGTCTTTTTCACCGGCGGTAATGCCGTCGAAGAAGACGATATTCGCGCCGCCTTTTTTCAGGCTATCCTGGACGGAACGCGCCAGGCCTTCGCCGTACTGCTGCTTATCATGAATGATAGCAATACGCTGCGGCTTGACGGTTTCCATGATGTATTTTGCGGCGGTCGGCCCCTGCGAAGAGTCCAGACCGGCGGTACGCATGATGTACTGATAACCGCGCTGGGTCAGCTCCGGGTTGGTCGCGCCCGGGGAGATCATCAGAATGCCTTCATCTTCATAGATATCGGATGCCGGCTGGGTGGAAGAAGAGCAGAGGTGGCCGATAACGTACTGAATGCCGTCATTGACGATTTTGTTCGCCACCGCAACGGCCTGTTTCGGGTCGCAGGCGTCATCGTACTCCACGGCAACCAGCTTATCGCCCTTGATGCCGCCCTGGGCATTAATATCTTTGATCGCCTGGCGCGCGCCGTTGAATTCCATATCGCCCCACTGGGCTACCGGGCCAGACATCGCGCCAACAACGGCGACCTTAATATCTTTGGCAAAAGCCGCCTGGGACATCGCCAGTGCGACTAACCCCGCGATAACCGTTTTCGCGTTCCTTTTCATGCTGCAGAACCCCGTTCGTGATGTGGTGTAAATATTTTGTATTTTTATGGTTAAAAAGCATTCTGTACTTTTATTAAACAACGCTACTTTTACCATTATCTTTAATGGTTTAGCGAGGTTTTTTGCCTGAATACAGAGTAAAATCTCTATTTTTCAGGCGATTAAGCAAAGATAATATTCTGTATTTACTGGAAGATAAACAAAAAAAGTCCAGTAAACAGCATAAAATAACGATACATAAGGCGGAATAAAACGCTACATATCAGGTTAAAATTCTGCTTATTTTTCGATCCATGATGAATTGCTCTACCCTGCTCCTTCCAGGAAAACGAATCCCCTGATGAACAGGCAAAAAACGGCGCTCCGCCTGGCGGGGAATTTGGATACACTAACGCCTCTGTTTTGACTGGACCCTCGCGTATGAAACTGACCATTATTCGTTTACAGCACTTCAGCGATCAGGATCGCATCGACTTAGGTAAAATCTGGCCGTCGCAGGATCTTGCGGCGCTGGCTCTGGATGAGAGCCATCGTATTTATGCTGCCCGCTTCAATGAGCGCCTGCTGGCCGCGGTTCGCGTGACGCTAAACGGCGTTGAGGGCGAACTCAGCGCGCTGTGCGTGCGTGAAGTGACCCGCCGTCGCGGCGTCGGACAGTATTTAGTGGAAGAGGTGCTAAGGGATAACCCGGAAATCAGCAGCTGGCGCATCGCGGATGCCGACGCGGAAGACCGCGGCGTGATGGCGGCGTTTATGCAGGCGCTGGGCTTTAACGCGCAAACCGGCGGTTGGGTAAAAAAGCAATAAATCGGCGAAAGAAGGCTGAACATTCCCGGATTGCGGCGTAACGCCTTATCCGGGCTACAAAAAACCAGACCGCACCAGCCTGTAGCCCGGGTAAGCGCAGCGCGACCCGGGAAGAAACCGTACCAATGCATCAACTCCGGCGCATTCCCCGGGTTGCGGCGTAACGCCTTACCCGGGCTACAAAAAACCAGACCGCACCAGCCTGTAGCCCGGGTAAGCGCAGCGCAACCCGGGAAGAAACCGCACCAATGCATCAACCCCGGCGCATTCCCCGGGTTGCGGCGTAACGCCTTACCCGGGCTACAAAAAACCAGACCGCACCAGCCTGTAGCCCGGGTAAGCGCAGCGCGACCCGGGAAGAAACCGTACCAATGCATCAACCCCGGCGCATTCCCCGGGTTGCGGCGTAACGCCTTACCCGGGCTACCGACTAAAAAAGGCAACTTACGTTGCCTTTTTGCTTTTACCTTTCTCCTCGCCTATGCGAAGAGGCAAGGATCAACTGATTTAACCAAGAATTTCGCGTTGCAGAAAGGCGTCAAGACCCGAAATCCCCGGGAGCTTACATCAGTAAGTGACCGGGGTTGAGGGGCGCAGACAACGCATCTGCGGCGTGAAAGGCGCAGGTTAAATTATTTGGCGTCGGTCGCCGTACCATTAGCATGCCAGGTAAACACGCCGAACTCGAAGCCCTTCAGATCGCCCTTCTCGTTCCAGGTGAGCGGCCCCATTACGGTGTCGACCGTTGCGCCCTTCAGGTATTTAGCGATTTCAGCCGGATCTTCAGACTGATTCAGGCCTGCTTGCAGCGACTGCAGCGCGGCATAGGTGGTCCACACGAACGCGCCGCTTGGATCCTGTTTCTTCGCTTTGATCGCATCCACAATCGGTTTGTTCGCCGGAACCTGGTCGTAGTTCTTCGGCTTGGTGACCAGCATACCTTCCGCAGAAGCGCCCGCGATGTTAGACAGCGACACGTTCGCTACTCCTTCCGGCCCCATAAACTGCGTTTTCAGGCCAGCGGCGCGAGACTGACGCAGGATCTGCCCCATCTCCGGGTGATAGCCGCCGTAGTAAACGAAGTCGATATTCTCTTTTTTCAGACGCGCCACCAGGGTAGAGAAGTCTTTCTCGCCGGCGGTGATGCCATCAAAGAACACCACGTTGGCGCCGCCCTTCTTCAGGTTGTCCTGTACCGCGCGGGCCAGGCCCTCGCCGTACTGCTGTTTGTCGTGGACAATCGCGATGCGCTGCGGCTTCACTTTTTCCAGGATATATTTGGCAGCGGTTGGCCCCTGATCGGAGTCCAGACCGGTGGTGCGCAGAATCAGATGATAGCCGCGAGCCGTCAGCTCCGGCGCGGTGGCCGCCGGGGTGATCATCAGCACGCCTTCATCTTCATAGATATCAGACGCCGGCTGGGTGGAAGAAGAGCACAGGTGACCGATAACGTATTTGATACCGTCGTTAATCACTTTGTTAGCGACGGCAACCGCTTGTTTCGGGTCACAGGCGTCGTCGTATTTTACCATCTGCAGCTTATTGCCTTTGATACCGCCTTTGGCGTTGATATCGGCAATGGCCTGCTCTGCGCCAGTAAACTCCTGGTCACCGTACTGCGCTACCGGACCGGACATCGCGCCAACGACGGCGACTTTGATATCTTCGGCCATTGCCGCACCGCTCATGATTAAGGCAATACATCCTGCCAGTAACGCTTTACCCTTCATATTCATCCTGAGGCTCCCCATTATTATGGTTTTTGCATTTGTTGTGATGTTGTTTATTAGCGCATTATTCTAATTAGACACATAAGAAAAGCATATGATAGTTAGATTAGGGTCTGCCGCCTGCGCTTTTGCAGCACACTATGCTAAACATACCGTCATTCAGGAGAATTGGAAACGATAAAATTGCGGAGTATGTAACAGATAAGTGACAAATAAAAACCCGCGCCGGAATAAACCGAACGCGGGGGCATGAGCAACGCGACTACCAGCCCGCAGGTAGGTAGCCAAAGGCGGAAGCGATGGCGTAGGCGGCGCTGCAAAGATAGAGCAATACGATGAAGATCTGGATTAAGGGATGCGTGATTAGCGCCGGGCAGGTCCAGCCGGGGATGATGTCACCCTGCCGACGCGAGCCTTTGAGGATCAGGATCGGCATGATAGATAAAATCACCCCGCTAAATACCCCGGCAAAATAGAGCGCGTTCACGAAGGACACCATCCCGCTATAGGCCAGAATAAAAGGCGGCACGGCGACCACTAACAGCACCTTAAAGCGTTTGAACGGCTGCTCGTCGTTGCCCAGGCGAAACTGATCGAAAATATTGGTCAGGAAGCTTCCGCCCAGCCCCCAATAGGAGGTCAGCATCGCGCAGAGCGCAAAAAGATTTGCCGAGAAGAAAGCCCACTCGCCGAGCGCCCTGCCCCAGGAAATGGTTGCCACATCAGAAATATTATCCAGCCCGCTTAATGCAATCACCGAAAGCGGGACCAGCGCCAGCAGGCAAAAGGTTAATAACATCCCCACCATAATGGCCTTCGGCAGCTTCTCCGGTTTATCGGCGAAACCGCGCGCCATTTCCGGCACGATATACTGCGCGGAGAAGCAGAACGCGACCACATTAAACACTGGCACCATATACAGCCAGTTACCTTCAAGTAAATAACTCACGCTCGCGGTTTCTTTCAGCAACGTCGCGGCAACCAAAATGGTTATCATAACGACCATGCCGATACTGATAAATTTCTCACCCCGGCCAATCGCCTTCAGGCCGAGATAAAGCACCCCGGCCGCCGGAATAAAAAACAGCGCGCTGCCCAGGGCCGGCGAGATGCCGAATAACGAATGCAGGAGTTTACCGCTGCCGGTCATATAAGCCGTCAGCGCGCCGACGCTGTTGACGCAAACGGAGAGGAACATCATCAATGCCCCGAAGCGGCCGACGTAGCGCTGCGACAGGCCGCTAAGCTGCAGATGCTTACGCGTGCGCAGCGTCGATTCCGCCACGTAGAGCATGGTGATGGTCGTCAGGCTACCGACCACAATCAGCCAAAACAGCAGCGGCAGAAAGCCCGCTTTGCTGGAGGCGTAGGCGATGGATAGCACCCCAGCGCCGATATTGGTGCCGACGATCATCGACACGCCTTCAATGAAACTGAGGGATTTTGCAGGTACAGCGGTACGCTCCCGGCTCGTCAGAGCCGGAGAAAAGGTGGAGTTGTCAGACATAATATTTTCCGTTTTATTCCGGCAGCGTGCGCCGCCGGAAAAAAGGTGATATCAGGGTGATAAACACTCACGCTGAGCATGACTGGTCAGAAAGCGGCGTCCAGTTTCTCTTCGGCTTCCCTGCCGCCGCAGCCTGACCGGGCGAAAAGTTAACGCTTCAGCACGCGGGCCAGAATATCCAGCGCCTTCGTAAACTGCGCATCCGGAATCGTTAACGGATAGAGGAAGCGAATAACGTTGCCATAGACGCCGCAGTTCAGCAGCAGCAGGCCGTTCTCCTGGGCTTGTTGCTGGATTTGACGGGTGATCTCCGCCGACGGCTCGCCGGTTTGCGGATCGTTAAACTCCACCGCCACCATCGACCCCTGGCCGCGTACGTCAGCAATCGCCGGGCAGCTTTGACGCGCCTGATTCAGCACCTCTTTCAGATGGCTGCCTAAGCGCTCAGCGCGCTGGCACAGCTGTTCTTCTTCAATCACGTCCAGCACCGCGTGCGCCGCCGCGACCGCCAGCGGGTTACCGGCATAGGTGCCGCCCAGACCGCCCGGCGCAGGCGCATCCATCACCTCGGCGCGACCTACCACGCCGGAGAGCGGGAAACCGCCGGCCAGGCTTTTGGCCATCGTCATCAGGTCAGGCTTCACATCATAGTGCTGCATCGCAAATAGCTTGCCGGTGCGTGCAAAGCCGGTTTGTACTTCATCGGCAATCAGCAGAATGCCGTGGGTATCGCACAGCGCGCGCAGCGCCTGCATAAACTCAGGCGGGGCAACGTTAAAGCCGCCTTCCCCCTGAATCGGCTCCAGCACAATCGCCGCCACCTGATCGGCCGCGATATCGGCTTTGAAAATGCGCTCCAGGCTCTTCATCGCGTCGGCGGTGGTAATGCCATGGGCGGCGTTAGGGTAGACGGCGTGATAAACCGAGCCCGGGAACGGGCCGAAACCAATCTTGTAAGGCGCCACTTTGCCGGTCAGCGCCATGGTCATAAACGTACGGCCGTGGAAGCCGCCGCCGAAGGTAATCAACCCCGGACGGCCGGTATAAGCGCGCGCGATTTTCACCGCGTTTTCAACGGCTTCCGCCCCGGTGGTAAAGAACGCCGTTTTTGCCGGACCGTCAATCGGCGCCAGTTCGTTAATCCGCTCGGCCAGCGTGACATAGCTTTCGTACGGGACAATCTGGTAAGCCGTGTGGGTAAAGGCCTGCAGCTGCTGTTCAACGGCGGCAACGATTTTGGGGTGGCGATGGCCTGTATTCAGCACCGCGATGCCGGCGGCGAAATCGATCACCTCATTCCCTTCAATATCCCACAGCGTAGCGTTCTCCGCTTTCTCAACAAAGTAGCTGCACATCACCCCTACGCCGCGCGGAGTCGCCTGCTGGCGACGCTGATTCAGTTCTGAACTTTTCACCGAGAATCTCCTGTCATGTGTGTCACGTTATCGCAACAAATCCGAAACTATGTCGTTTATTTACACAGGATTTGGCCCTATAATCGAGTACCAATTCAGATTATCTGAGGGATCCAATTGCGTTCGCTTATCGCAGACCTGGTGCTGGTCAGATTGCAGAAAGAAACCGATCCGCTCCTGCACAAGCGCCTTTACAAGGCGATTCGCCACGCCATTCTGGATGGTTCTCTCCCGCCCCATAGCCGCCTGCCCCCGTCACGGGATCTGGCGGGAGAGCTGAGAATGTCGCGCAACACAATTTTAACAGTTTACGAACAATTGCTGGCTGAGGGGTACGTCTTGTCCCGTCGCGGCAGCGGAACATTCGTCGCGAAAACGCTGCCCGATATGTTTCTTCCCGCCAGCAGCGCCAGTGAAAGCAGCCCTGTGCCAGCAGCCAGCGCGCCCATCTCCCGGCGCGGCCAGCATCTGCTGGGGCACATCAGCGCCAGCCCGCGTCAGTGGGGGGCATTTATCCCCGGCGTACCGGACGTCAATGCGTTTCCCCACCCGCTGTTCAGTAAAATCCAGGCGCGTATCAGCCGCCGTCCAAAACCCGAACAGCTCAGCTATAGCTGTAACGGCGGAACGGCCGAGCTGCAGCACGCGTTGGTGGACTATCTGAGAGTAGCGCGCGGCGTTCAGTGTCAGGCAGATCAAATTCTTATCACCGAAGGGATCCACCAGGCGATCGACCTGATTACCCGCATGCTGTGCGACCGCGGCGATCTCGCCTGGGTGGAGGAACCGTCCTACTGGGGCATTCGCCATGTGCTGGCGATGAATGAAGTGCGGGCCGAGCCCGTGGTGGTTGATGCCAGCGGCCTGTGCCCGCCCGAAAGCATAGCCGAAGCCCCGCGGCTGATCTTCGTTACGCCATCCCATCAGTACCCCCTCGGCGCGGTAATGAGCCTTGAGCGCCGACAGCGCCTGCTCACCCTGGCCCATCAGCACGGCAGCTGGATTGTGGAAGATGATTACGACAGCGAGTTTCGCTTTTCCGGTCAGCCGATCCCGGCGCTACAGGGCTTAGTCCCCGAAGCGCCGGTGGTCTACGTCGGTACGTTCAGTAAAACGCTCTACCCGGGGCTGCGGCTGGGCTACGTCGTGCTGCCTCGACCATTGGCGGCTGAACTCAAAAACGCCCACGCCGAGCTCTACCGCGGCGGCCATTCGCTTATCCAGCTGGCGCTGGCGGAATTTATCAACGCCGGTCATTACTCGGCGCATATTCGCCGCATGCGCCTGCTCTACAGCCGCCGTCGCGTTTTTTTGACCGAGCTGATTCAGCGGCACTGCGGGCCGCACGCGCTGTCGGACTTCAGCGATAATGCCGGACTGCATTTGATCCTGAATTTGCCGGATGAGGCGGATGACGTGGCGATTGCCCGCGATGCCAACGCGCGCCATATTTTAGTGCGTCCGCTGTCGCGCTATTACCTGACGGCGCAGCGGAAGAAAGGGCTGTTGATGGGTTTTGCTTCGCAGCCGGAAACGCAGATGGAACCGGCGTTCAACGTCCTGCTTGAGTGTTTGAAAATGCACTGCCCGCAGGCGCTGGCGGAGGCAGAAAAACAAAACGCCCCATCGTAATGTGGGGCGTTATCGGGGGACTGGCGCTCAGATTAGGCTTCGATAGCGGCGCGCAGTTTTTTCATGGCGTTCTTTTCAAGCTGACGTACACGTTCAGCCGACACGCCGTAGCGGTCTGCCAGCTCCTGCAGCGTGGACTTGTTGTCTTCGTCCAGCCAGCGGGCGCGGATGATGTCCTGGCTACGTTCGTCAAGACCCTGCATCGCGTCGGTCAGCTTGTTTGCCGCCTGCTCTTCCCAGTTATCGTCTTCAATGCCGTCGGCAAAGTTAGACGTTTTATCCTGCAGATAGAGCACCGGCGCCATCGGCTGGCTATCGGACTCATCATCCGACGACATGTCGAAGGTCATGTCCTGCGCCGCCATACGTGACTCCATCTCACGCACGTCTTTGCTCGACACGCCCAGCTCGCGGGCCACCATTTCGACTTCATCCTGGTTAAACCAGCCCAGACGCTGCTTGGTTTTGCGCAGGTTAAAGAACAGCTTACGCTGTGCTTTCGTGGTCGCGACCTTCACGATACGCCAGTTACGCAGCACGTATTCATGAATTTCCGCTTTGATCCAGTGCACGGCGAAGGAAACCAGACGCACGCCCACTTCCGGGTTAAAACGGCGCACGGCTTTCATCAGGCCAATGTTGCCTTCCTGAATCAGATCCGCCTGCGGCAGGCCATAGCCCGAGTAGTTACGAGCAATATGAACAACAAAGCGCAGGTGAGAAAGGATCAGCTTTTTCGCTGCTTCCAGATCGCCCTGGTAATGCAGCTTTTCAGCAAGCTCCCGCTCTTCATCAGCCGATAACATCGGCCAAGTGTTAGCAGCCCGGATGTACGATTCCAGGTTACCAACGGGGGCTAAGGCTAAAGTTTGCATATCTTTGGTCATTCAAATCCTCTCAATCGATATCTTCTGGCATCTTTCTGTCCTCACAACGGAGCAACAAACATGCCAGCATTGATGAGCAACGAGAATATCACTCACATTAGTATCAGACAGTGATTTTATCCACAAGTTCCATGCAATGATGTGAATAGATTACGCACAAAATGTGACATGGTTATGAAGTTTAGGGAAGCGTCGACAGGGACTCTTTCCCTGCAGAGAGATATTCAGTGCAGGGAAAGATTATACCAGATTTTTACTACTCGGGAGTAAAGTGACGTAAATGTTGAACGGTTGCCAGCCAGGCGGCGACCCAGCCAATCATCGAGCAAACAATCAGCATCAGCAGGCACTCGTCAAAGCCTAAGCCGCTGAGTTCAAACTGCGTGCCGAAGACTTTCGCCACTTCGGTGACCGCCGACGACAGGCGCATGACCATAATTTCCGACAGGATCAGCGACAGAAACGCGCCGGAGAACCCCAGCAGCGCCCCACCGTAAAGGAACGGACGCAGAATAAAGCCGTCGGTCGCGCCAATCAGTTTCTGCACGTTAATGGTATCGCGGCGGGCGAAGATGCTCAGACGCACGCTGTTGCCGATCACCAGGAAGACCGCCGCCACCATCAGTACGCCGATCATCGCCGAAACGCGTCCGACCAGCCCGGTCAGCGACGAGAGGCGCGCAAACCAGCTGTCATCCATACGCACTTCATCAACGCCCTGAACGTGGCTCACGCGGTCGCGCAGCGTGTTCAGCGCTTCAACGCTCTGGAAATCAATCTTCGGCACCACGATCGCCACCGCCGGCAGCGGGTTCTCTTCCAGCATATCCAGCGCGCCGCCGAAGCCTGACCAGTTGCGGAATTCGCCAAGGGCTTCATCGCGCGACAGATAGTTAACCTTCTCGACGCCCTGCTCCGCCTGCAGCTGGCCGACTACCCGCGCAGCGGCGTCGTCATCCAGCGTTTTTTCCAGATAAACAGTGATTTGCGGCGTGGGATAATACTGCGACGCCGCGGTGCTGACGTTTTTGTAGACCATGTAGCACACGCTTGGCAGGGTCAACGAAATGGCGATCACCATCACCGTCAGAAACGTCGCCAGCGGCGTGCTTTTCAGATCCTGTACCGCGCCGTGCCAGGCGTAGCGCACCTGTTCATTGAATACGTTGCTCTTGCGGGAAGCCGGATTCGGCGCCGCTTTTGGCCGCTTCGACGCATTGCGCCCGCCGCTACCGCCCGCTCCGCCCGCATTGCGGAAACGGTCGAATCGATTGCCGAATCGGCGAATGTGGTTCATTGCCTCGCGCTTATTCACCGATGTGGCCTCCATGCATATGCCCCTCGCTGAGGGACAGGACGCGGTACGGACGACTGGAGATAAGCCCCAGGTCATGCGTCGCCATCAGCACCGTCACCCCAACGCGGTTAAACTCTTCAAACAGACGTAAGATCCCTTCCGACAGCGCCTCGTCGAGGTTACCGGTCGGTTCATCCGCCAGCAGGACCGCAGGTTTGTTCACCACCGCGCGGGCGATGCCCACGCGCTGTTGTTCCCCGCCTGAAAGCTGAATCGGCAGGTTTTTCGCTTTGTCCAGCAGCCCGACTTTATCCAGCGCCGCCGAGACGCGACGACGGATATCATCCCCGCTGGCGCCGGCGATAATCAGCGGGATCGCTACATTATCGTAAACGGTTCGGTCCATCAGCAGATGGTGGTCCTGGAAAATCATGCCAATCTGACGGCGCAAAAACGGCACCTCGCGGCTCTTCAGGCGGCTAATATCATGGCCGCCGAAAAGGATTTTGCCGGCGCTGGGCCGTTCGATACCGCAGATAAGCTTCAGCAGGGTACTTTTCCCCGCGCCGGAATGGCCGGTCAGAAACGCCATCTCGCCCGCCTGCAGGTGGAACGTCACCCCCTGCAGCGCTTGTCTCCCACCGAGATAGGCTTTGCTGACTTGTTCAAAGCGAATCATTTTTAATCCTCTCGGGCAAAAAGTGCCTCAATAAAGTCGCCCGCATTAAACGGACGCAGATCTTCAATACGTTCGCCAACACCGATGTAGCGAATCGGAATACCGAACTGATCGGCAACCGAGAAGATAACCCCGCCCTTGGCGGTCCCATCCAGCTTAGTCAAGGTAATACCGGTCAGTCCAACCGCCTCATGGAACAGTTTGGCCTGGCTAATCGCGTTCTGCCCGGTGCTGGCGTCAATGGTCAGCATAACTTCATGCGGCGCATCGACATCGAGTTTTTTCATGACGCGGACAATCTTCTTCAGCTCTTCCATCAGGTGCGATTTATTCTGCAGACGACCCGCGGTATCGGCAATCAGGACGTCAATATTGCGCGCCTTCGCCGCCTGGATGGCGTCGAAAATGACCGATGCCGAATCCGCGCCGGTGTGCTGGGCAATCACCGGAATATTGTTGCGCTGCCCCCAAACCTGGAGCTGCTCAACCGCCGCCGCGCGGAAAGTATCCCCCGCCGCCAGCATCACCGACTTGCCCTGCTGCTCGAACTGACGCGCCAGCTTGCCGATGGTGGTGGTTTTACCGACGCCGTTGACGCCGACCATCAGAATCACAAACGGCGTTTTGCCTTCTACGTTCAGCGGCTCATCCACTTTCGCCAGAATATCGCCCATCTCTTCTTTCAGCAGGCCGTACAGCGCCTCGGCGTCGCGCAGCTGCTTGCGGCTGGCGTCGTTGGTAAGACGCGTGATGATCTTACGCGTGGTTTCCACGCCGACATCGGCAATCAGCAGTTGCTCTTCCAGCTCTTCAAACAGATCATCGTCGATTTTCTTACCGCGGAACAGACTGATAAATCCGGAACCGAGGTTCTGTTTAGTTTTTACCAGGCTGCGTTTGAGGCGGGCGAAGAAACCTTCTTTGGTCGGTTTTTCCTGCTCTAACGGCGTCACGACGGTTTCGTCCGGCACCACTTCAACGGCGTTTTCTGCCGCATCGGCCGCCGCCAGAGCCTGTGCTTCCAGCTCTTCATCGGTGATATCGGCCTCAGCCTCTTCTACCGTTTCGTCTGGTTCCGGCTGGTCAACGGCGGTTTCTTCAATAACTGCCGTTTCCGGTTCGGTAATGACCTCTTCCGGCGTCTGTTCAGCGACGACTTCAGCCACTACCGGCTCGGCGATGACCTCTTCCACCAGCGGCTCAGCGACCGTCTCTTCAACCGCGGGCTGCTCCGCTATCTCCTCAACCGCCGGGGAGTCGACAACCGCCTGCGGCTGTTCGCTCTCCACAACCTGCTCGGTCACCTCAACCACCTCGGCGGCAAAGGCTTCGGCATCCTGTTTCTCTGTCGCAGTGGCGTCGACCGTTTCCGGCGCAACCGCAGGCGCTTCGCTTTCCTGAGCCGGTTCTTCAACCTCTTGCTGGGCTTCTACTTTTTGTTCTGTTTCGCTTTCCTGCGCCTGTTCTTTTTGACCAAAGCCCAGCCAGGAAAAGAAGCCACGTTTTTTGTCTTTCGCCATTTGCGACTACACTCCTCGCTGTTAATTCATGGCACAGCTTCGGCCAGTAGGTAGCGGAAGCTGAAAAATGATGAAATTAGTCGGATAGTCTACCACTTAACTTAACTCGCATCACCGCCCCCGGATTAAGGTTTCGTCAACCGCCGCCGATCGTTAGAATAGCAGCCCGGAAGTTGAGACTTGAGCAAAGAGATGAAGAAACCAAACCACGCGGGCAGCGGCCAGATCCGTATTATCGGCGGGCAATGGCGGGGCCGTAAACTCCCGGTGCCGGAGAGCCCGGGTCTGCGCCCGACCACCGACCGGGTGCGCGAAACGCTATTTAACTGGCTGGCGCCGTCGATCGTTGACGCGAACTGCCTCGACTGCTTCGCCGGCAGCGGCGCGCTGGGCCTTGAAGCCCTCTCCCGCTATGCGGCCAGCGCCACGCTGCTGGAAATGGAACGCGGCGTCGCGCAGCAGCTGCAAAAAAATCTGGCGACCCTCAAAGCCAGCAACGCTAAAGTGGTCAATACCAATACTTTAGCGTTTCTTGCTCAGGCGGGCACGCCGCATCACATCGTGTTTGTCGATCCCCCGTTTCGTAAAGGACTGCTTGAAGAGACGCTAAAGCTGCTGGAAAACAACGGCTGGCTTAGCGATGAAGCGCTTGTCTACATTGAGAGTGAAGTCGAAAACGGTTTACCGCCGGTGCCGATGAACTGGCACGTCTATCGTGAAAAAGTGGCCGGACAGGTCGCCTACCGTCTCTATCAACGTGAGGCCCAAGGAGAAAACCATGCTGATTAATTTTGGCCGCTTGCTGATGCTGTGCGTGTGGGCGTTTTTATTGCTGAACCTGTTTCAACCGTTCCCAAAACCGCTGAACATCTTCGTTAACGTGGCGCTGATCTTTATGATTCTGATGCACGGCCTGCAGCTGACGCTGCTCAAGGCGACGCAGACGAAAGAGATGCCGCCGCTGGGGCGCTTCGAGCAGATTCGTATTTTCATCTTCGGCGTGTTCGAACTGGTCGCCTGGCAGAAAAAGCTCAAGGCGACCCTGAAGAAGAAGTAATGCCAGGAAAAGGTTCAGGGGTCTGGCGTAAAGCCCATAAACCGCGAACCTTTATAGCTCAGGACGCCCTTATCGCCGACGCTTAGCGCATGATACTGCGGCGCCTGCAGACGAAAAACCACTTCCAGCCCGCCGCTTTCCGGCCTGAAGCTTGCTTCATAACGCATTTCGCTACCGGCAGGCGCCACCGTCTGCTGGCGCGAACGGCGATCGTTAATCACCTTCTCCCGCTTATTGCTCACCACCACCCGTTTTTGCAACAGCGGCGCGGCATCGTTATCCATTTTTTCCCGACGCTGCTGCACATAGCGATACGACGCGGCAATCGCAATGATGGCAACGGCAACCATAAAAAACAGCGGAACTTTACTCATTCACCTTGCCCCCAGGAATTATCAGGAATAAGCATACTGTGGCTTGATTATCATTGTCATCTTCCTCTGCAAACCACTACACTGAGATTCAGTACTGTAAGTACAATCACTTACGTAATGATAACAGATACAGGGACTTACTATGCTTTGGTCATTTATTGCTGTCTGTTTCTCCGCATGGCTTTACGTCGATGCGTCCTATCGTGGGCCTGCCTGGCGTCGCTGGGTGTTTAAACCCGTCACGCTAATCCTGCTTCTGTTACTGGCCTGGCAAGCGCCGATGTTTAACGCCATCAGCTATCTGGTGCTGGCCGGGCTTTGCGCCTCGCTGGTCGGCGATGCGCTGACCCTGCTGCCGCGGCAGCGGGTAATGTACGCCGTGGGGGCGTTCTTTCTCTCGCATCTGCTCTACACCATCTGGTTTGCCAGCCAGCTGACGCTATCTTTCTTCTGGCCGCTGCCGCTGGTGCTGCTGATCCTCGGCGCGCTGCTGCTGGCGATTATCTGGACGCGTCTGGAAGAAATGCGGATGCCGGTGTTTACCTTTATCGCGATGACGCTGGTGATGGTCTGGCTGGCCGGGGAGCTGTGGTTCGCCCGCCCGACGGATACCGCCCTGTCCGGCTTCGCTGGCGCGGCATCCCTGCTGCTCGGCAACGCGGTCTGGCTCATCAGCCATTATCGCCGCCGCTTCCGCGCTGACAACGCGATCTCCTCGGCATTTTACTTCGCCGGGCACTTCCTGATCGTCCGCGCGCTCTATTTGTAATTAAGCGCTTGACTCTGGAGTCGACTCCAGAGTGTATCCTGCGGGTAATGAGAAAATTATCATTACCCGGAGGGTCCTATGTCGGCTCCAGAATCGCAGGATAAAAAAGTCCCACACTTCTCATCGTTAAAATTTACCCCTGCCGCGCAGCCTGCGGAAAGCTGCTGCGCGGACCACGCCTGCAGCAGCGAAACCGCCGCTGAAAACGATGCGCTGAGTCACGCGCGCTTTAGCTGGCTGGTAGAAGGCATGGACTGCGCGGCCTGCGCCCGCAAGGTCGAAACCGCCGTTCGCCAGGTGCCGGGGGTCAGCCAGGTGCAGGTACTGTTCGCCACCGAAAAGCTGCTGGTCAACGCCGAGGGCAATGTCCGCCCGCAGATCGAAAGCGCCGTGCGCGCCGCGGGCTATCAGCTGCGTGATGAAAATGCGCCACGGGCAGAGGAGCCCACCTCGTGGCTGCGCGAGAATCTGCCGCTCCTCACCCTCGTCGCCATGATGGCGCTCAGCTGGGGGCTGGAGCAGTTCAGCCCGCCTCTGGGCGAAATCGCCTTCATCGCAACTACGCTGGTCGGCCTGTGGCCGGTCGCCCGGCAAGCAATACGCCTGATCAAAAGCGGAAGCTGGTTCGCCATTGAAACCCTGATGAGCGTCGCAGCCATCGGCGCGCTGTTTATCGGTGCCACCGCCGAAGCGGCGATGGTCCTGCTGCTGTTCTTAATCGGCGAACGTCTTGAGGGCTGGGCCGCCAGCCGCGCGCGACAAGGCGTCAGCGCCTTGATGGCGCTGAAACCCGACACGGCAATCCGCGTGCGCGACGGCGTGCGTGAAACCGTAGCCCAGCGCGACCTGCGTCCCGGCGACGTGATTGAAGTCGCCGCCGGAGGCCGCCTGCCCGCCGATGGCCAGCTGCTCTCGCCCTTCGCCAGCTTCGATGAGAGCGCGCTAACCGGTGAATCCGTTCCGGTGGAGCGTAACGCCGGGGAACGCGTGGCGGCCGGCGCGACCAGCGTCGATCGTCTGGTACAGCTGACGGTGATCTCCGAGCCGGGCGACAGCGCTATCGATCGCATCCTTAAGCTGATTGAAGAAGCGGAAGAGCGCCGCGCGCCGATTGAGCGCTTTATCGATCGCTTTAGCCGCATCTATACCCCGGCGATTATGGTCGTCGCGCTGCTGGTGGCCATTGTTCCGCCGCTGCTGTTTGCGGGCGCATGGCTGCCGTGGATCTATAAAGGTTTAACGCTGCTGCTGATTGGCTGTCCGTGCGCGCTGGTGATCTCAACCCCGGCGGCGATTACCTCCGGGCTGGCGGTGGCGGCGCGTCGCGGCGCGCTGATTAAAGGCGGCGCGGCGCTGGAGCAGCTGGGCCGCGTGCGCCAGGTGGCGTTTGATAAAACCGGCACCCTGACCATCGGCCAGCCGCGCGTCACCGCGGTGATGACGACCGCAGACATCGGCGAAAACGATCTGCTGGCGCTGGCGGCCGCCGTGGAGCAAGGCTCCAGCCACCCGTTAGCCCAGGCCATCGTACGTGAGGCGGAGCAGCGCCAGCTGGTCATTCCACCGGCAAGCGGCCAGCGCGCGCTGGCCGGATCCGGCATTGAGGCGCAGGTTGAAGGACGTCAGGTGCTGATTTGCGCCGCGGGTAAAAATCGCGATCCACAGTACGATGAACCTATTCAGCAGCTGGAAAGCGCGGGGCAAACCGTGGTGCTGGTGATGCGCGATGAGGCGCTGCTGGGGATTGTGGCGCTGCGCGATACGCTACGCGATGATGCTCGCCAGGCGGTGGATGAACTCCATCAGTTAGGCGTTCAGGGAATCATACTGACCGGCGACAATCCGCGCGCGGCGGCGGCTATCGCCAGCGAACTGGGGCTGGCGTTCCGCGCCGGGCTGCTGCCTGCGGATAAAGTGCAGGCGGTGATGGCGCTTAATACCCAGTCGCCGCTGGCCATGGTCGGCGACGGGATCAACGACGCGCCGGCGATGAAAGCGGCGACCATTGGCATCGCGATGGGCAGCGGCACCGACGTCGCTCTGGAGACCGCCGATGCGGCATTGACCCACAACCGCCTCACCGGACTGGCGCAGATGATTTCGCTGGCGCGCGCCACTCACGCCAATATCCGGCAGAATATCGCTATCGCGCTGGGTCTGAAGGGGATTTTCCTCGTCACCACCCTGCTCGGCCTCACCGGCCTGTGGCTGGCGGTGCTGGCGGATACCGGGGCGACGGTGCTGGTCACCGCTAACGCGCTGCGGCTGCTACGTAAGAAGTAGGGACAATACCCGGGGGCGGCGCTTGACGCGCCTTGCCCGGGCTACAGGTTCGTGCGGTCTGGTTTTTTGTAGCCTTGCTCAGTGGCTTTTACGGATCAGATAGCGGTACGGCAGCGCCTCGGTTTCCTGCGCCAGCAGCTCATGCTCCATAAAACGGCAGAAACCGGGAATATCGCGGGTCGTCGCCGGATCGTCGGCCACGATTAGCAGCGTCTCGCCCACCGGCATCGTACGCACTGTCTTGCGCACCATCATCACCGGTTCCGGGCAACGAAGCCCCTGCGCATCAAGCGTATGGTCAGGGCTGGAGAAAAGTTCGCTCATTTTCATCTCACATTAACAAAACGGCCCTAGTTTACCCCCAGTTCGCCAGTACGCAAGCCAGGTTAACGTTTGCGCGAAAAACAACCATTGCAATACGCTCGCAACGCAGTATCATGCAGCCGTTTTTATTGGGTTCCCTCACCCCAACCACTAAAAAGGTCACAATATGAGTCCGTTTACTACCGTACAGCGTAAAAAAGCGCTGATCTGGCTATCGCTTTTCCATCTGCTGGTCATCACTTCCAGTAACTATCTGGTGCAGCTGCCGATCTCCATCTTTGGTTTTCATACCACCTGGGGCGCGTTCAGCTTTCCGTTTATTTTCCTCGCCACCGACCTGACGGTGCGGATTTTCGGCGCTCCGCTGGCGCGACGCATTATCCTCGCGGTCATGATCCCGGCGCTGGTTATCTCCTACGGGGTTTCCGCGCTGTTCTATATGGGCGAGTGGCAGGGGTTTGCCGCATTAACCAGCTTTAACCTGTTTGTCGCCCGTATCGCCGCCGCCAGCTTTATGGCCTACGCGCTGGGGCAAATCCTCGACGTCCACGTCTTTAACCGCCTGCGTCAAAACCGCCGCTGGTGGCTGGCGCCCACGGCATCCACCCTTTTTGGTAACGTCAGCGATACGCTGGCCTTCTTCTTTATCGCCTTCTGGCGCAGCCCGGACCCGTTTATGGCGGCGCACTGGGGCGAAATCGCCATCGTCGACTACTGCTTCAAGGTGCTGATTAGCATCGTATTCTTCCTGCCGATGTACGGCATGTTGTTGAATATGCTGCTGAAAAAACTGGCAGATAAATCTGATTTATCCGCATTGCAGCCAGGTTAAGAGTACTCACGAAACGATGTGATAAGATAAGCGAATGAGCCGTTAATGGCCGTTTATCGAAAGGAAGATGTCAATGCGCAATTTGGTTAAATATGTCGGTATTGGCCTGCTGGTTGTAGGTCTTGCGGCCTGTGATAACAGCGATACAAAAACGCCGACTGCCGGGGCTGCTGCGGAAAGCAACGCCAGCGGGCAACCTATTAGTCTGCTGGATGGCAAACTGAGCTTCTCCCTGCCAGCCGGTATGACCGACCAGAGCGGCAAGCTGGGCACCCAGGCCAACAATATGCACGTCTATTCTGATGCCACCGGCCAGAAAGCGGTGATCGTGATTGTGGGTGACAATACCAACGAGGAGCTGGCGGTGATGAGCCAGCGTCTGGAAGAGCAGCAGCGCAGCCGCGACCCGCAGCTGCAGGTCGTGAGCAATAAATCCATTGAGATCAAAGGCCACACGCTGCAACAGCTGGACAGCATCATCTCCGCCAAGGGTCAGACCGCCTGGTCTTCCGTCCTTCTCGGCAAGGTTGATGACAAACTGCTGACGCTGCAAATCACATTGCCAGCGGATAACCAGCAGCAGGCGCAGACCGAAGCGGAAAACATTATCAACACCCTCGTCATCCAGTAACTACTGACCTGACGCCGCGGCCTCCGGTTCATCGACCGGGGGCCGTTTTTTTAACCGCCATCCCAGCAGCAGCGCCACCGCAACCAGCCCCGCCGTCGCCAGATAGATCGATGAAATGCCCGCCCACGCCATCAGCAGCCCGGCGAGCGGACCGGTGATCCCCAGCGAGAGATCCATAAATACCGTATAGGTTGCCAGCGCCGACCCCTGGTTCTGCTGCGGTACGGCCTTCACCGCCACCACGCCAAGCGCCGGGAACACCAGCGAAAAACCGGCTCCGGCAAAGAAAGTGCCGATTTTCGCCATCAGCGGCGTCTCCGCCAGGCCCACTAACAGCAGCCCAATAATCTCGACGACAAAACAGAGCATCGCCACGTTCAGCCCGCCGAGGCGGTTAATTCCGTTGGGGAACAGCAGCCGGGTGCCGACAAAGGCGCAGCTAAACAGCGTCAGGGCGAAGGCCGCGCCGTCCCAGCCTTTAGCATCATAAAACAGAGTGATAAAGGTGGCGATAACGCCAAAACCCGCCGAAGCCAGGGCCAGCGCCATGCCGTAGAGCCAGACGCGCCCCAGCACCGCGCGAAACGACATCGCTTTACCCTTGCCCGCTTTGACCGCCGCCCGCGGCAACGCGCACAGCACGGCCACCAGCGCGACCGCCATAATGGTCAACGCCAGCCCGTGCAGGCCAATCAGCGAGTAACAGAGCACGCCGAGCGGCGCGCCCATCGCCATCGCTCCGTAGGTGACAATGCCGTTCCAGGAAATGACCCGCCCGATATGCAGCGAACCGACTACCCCGACGCCCCACAGCGTTGAGCCGGTTCCCGCGAAGCTCTGCCCGATGCCGAGGATAATCCGGCCAAGGCACAGCAGCGCCAGGCTAACCACGGGCAAGCCGCCGAAGAGCGCCGCCAGCAGATAGCCGAGTCCGCTAAGAAAGCAGCCGCACAGGCCGAAAATGACGATCTTTTTTGGCCCCAGCAGATCGGCATAGCGCCCGGCGTGAGGGCGGCTGAGCAGCGTAGCGAAGTACTGGAGGCTAATCACCAGCCCGGCCCAAAAGGCGCTAAACCCCATCACATCATGAACGTAGCCGGGCAATACCGCCAGCGGCAGGCCAATGGTCAGGTAGCTGGCAAAGTTAAAAATCACGACAGAGACAATCCGCAGATTGAGGCGCAATCCATTAAGCGCCGGTTCGGCGACGGTTTCGGGCATCGGGTTCCACCAGATTTTTACAACTGTGTTTCATTTCTACCACGCCACACGTTATAAATCAGCAGCCAGATTAGGATTCCTGGCAGCAAGCCAGCCGCTACACTTAATGAAAATCATAGAAAGGAAGAGTGAATGACAACCCCTCAGCCCGATAAAACGGGCATGCATATTCTGCTCAAACTGGCGTCACTGGTGGTTATCCTCGCCGGTATTCACGCCGCGGCAGATATCATCGTGCAGCTATTACTGGCGCTGTTCTTCGCCATTGTCCTCAACCCGCTGGTCACCTGGTTTATTCGCCGCGGCGTGCGTCGCCCGGTCGCCATTACTATCGTGGTGGTGGTGATGCTGATCGTGCTCACCGCGTTAATTGGCGTACTGGCCGCGTCGGTTAACGAATTTGTCGCCATGATGCCAAAATATAATAAAGAGCTGACGGCAAAAGTCCTGCGGCTGCAGGAGGCGCTGCCCTTTTTGCATATTCATATGTCCCCGGAGCGTATGCTGCAACGCATAGACTCCGACAAGCTGATGACGTTCACGACCACCCTGATGACCGGGCTGTCCGGCGCCATGGCCAGCGTCGTTCTGCTGGTTATGACGGTGGTATTTATGCTTTTTGAAGTCCGGCATGTGCCCTATAAACTCCGTTTTGCCCTCAACAACCCGCAAATCCACATCGCCGGTCTTCATCGGGCGTTAAAAGGCGTTTCGCATTATCTGGCGCTGAAAACGCTGCTCAGCCTGTGGACCGGGGTGATTATCTGGTTAGGGCTGATGCTAATGGGGGTGCAGTTTGCGCTGATGTGGGGCGTGCTGGCTTTTCTGCTGAACTATGTGCCTAACATTGGCTCGGTGATTTCCGCCGTCCCGCCGATGATCCAGGCGTTACTTTTTAACGGATATTATGAATGCCTGCTGGTCGGCGCACTCTTTTTAGTCGTGCACATGATTATCGGCAATATTCTCGAACCCCGCATGATGGGCCACCGGCTGGGCATGTCTACGCTGGTGGTTTTCCTCTCGTTGCTGGTCTGGGGATGGCTGCTTGGCCCGGTGGGAATGCTGCTGTCGGTACCGTTAACCAGCGTGTGTAAAATATGGATGGAGACCACCAGGGGCGGCAGTAAGTTAGCCATCCTGCTCGGGCCCGGGCGCCCCAAAAGCAGGCTACCGGGCTAGCTGATCTTGTCGTATCAATGCATCCGTATACCCGTATTTAAAAAAGCGGGTATGCGGGAAATACGTTATTCAGATAAGCTTCATAGATAAATCACAACAGAACACTATTCACCTGCTATTTATTTTCAACTTTTTCGCTACAGAGCAGAAACATCCCTCCTTTGATTATATTCATTGATAGAGCATATTAATTTAATTATACTTTTGCACCGGCCTCTAACAAGCGGCCTCCATTATTCGTCTTGACAATAAAAAACCATTAACATCAGAGTCTCCATCTATCTGAACGACTTAAAAGCAGACAAACACACGAATTAATGTAGAATAAAAACGATAGCCGCATAACATCTACGTATCAATATTTCCAACACGATATATTATTTTTTTAACCAATAAAATGATAGGGAGTATTCATGAAAAAAATAATTCACTGGGTTGCCGCCGCAACGATTATCGGTGCTCTGGCAGGCTGTGCCCGTACAGCGCCCATTGAACAAATCCATACAACAGTAAGCGCAGGCCATACCGAAGCCGAGGTTAAAAATGCAATCATCAAGGCAGGTGCCCAGAGAGAATGGATTATGTCAGACGCTGGGCCGGGGGTGATCAATGCCCGCCAACAAATACGCGACCATATTGCTGAAATTAAAATTAACTATTCCGCAACCAGCTATTCCATCAACTATGCCAGCAGCATTAACCTGATGGCCTCCGGTGGAAAAATTCATAGAAACTATAACCGCTGGGTGCACAACCTTGATAAAGATATTCAAATTACCCTTGCTGCGGACTCAGCTCGGTAAATGAACTCTCTTTGGGCCAATAACGGCCCGTTCCCCCACTAAACTGTAAAGGCTGTGTCAATCGTGTACAAAAAGGACACTCTCAGCGCACTGGATGCTATTACCGAAGCGCAGCGGATTGCTTTTGCCCCCATGCTTTTTCAAACTGCATTATGCCTACGCAACTCAGGCGTACTAGATTACCTCGACCATCAAGGTAAACTCGGTGCGACGCTGGAGGCTATTTGTGAGCATTGCGAGGTAAATGAATACGCCGTCAGCGTATTGCTGGATATGGGATTAAGTGGACGTATCCTTACTCATAAAGGAGAGTGCTATTATCTCGCTAAAGTAGGACATTTCTTACTTCATGATACAATGACCCGGGTAAATATGGATTTCACACAGGATGTTTGTTATCAGGGATTGTTTTTTCTGGAAAATGCGCTCCAGGAAGGAAAGCCAACCGGGTTAAAAGTATTTGGCGACTGGCCCACGATTTATCCAGCCCTGGCACAGTTACCGCAGGCGGCGCGTAAAAGCTGGTTCGCTTTTGATCATTACTATTCTGACGGGGCATTCAATGCTGCACTGCCGTATGTATTCGCCAGCCAGCCCGCAACCCTGTACGATGTAGGCGGAAATACCGGAAAGTGGGCTTTACGCTGCTGTCAGTATGATGAAAATATCGCGGTAACGTTATTAGATTTGCCTCAACAAATTGCACTGGCTCGTGAAAATATAGAAAATGCAGGCCTTACCCACCGCATCGATTTCCATGCTGTGGATATGCTGAGCGACGCGCACCTTCCCGGGGAAGCGGATGTCTGGTGGATGAGTCAATTTCTTGACTGCTTTTCACCAGAACAAATTATCACCATGCTCAGTAACGTGGCGCGCGTGATGAAACCCGGCGCTCGCCTGTGCATTCTGGAACTGTTCTGGGACGCGCAGAAATTTGAAGCTGCATCTTTCAGTCTGAATGCGTCTTCGCTCTATTTTACCTGCATGGCCAACGGTTACAGCCGGTTCTACAGCGTCGACAAGTTTTATCGCTATCTGGAAATGGCAGGATTCCAGGTAGAACAACGTCAGGATAATTTAGGCGTTGGGCATACCTTATTGATATGCCAGAAAATAAAATAACAAAGCAGCGTTACTCGCTGTTTTGGCGTTCAATTTAACGCCAGCAAAATCATTGATTGATCGCGGACGCGAGCGGATGACATTTTCATTTAACATAATTGACTGGCAAGCCATGGCTCCTGGGGTCAGTGGCACCGAACAGTGGCAAAAGTGGTCACGGCATTTGCACGCCATCGACCCCACGGCACCGTTGGCTAAGCTCAGCGAGCTGCCAATGATGACGGCCCGCCGGCTCAGCTCCGGTAGTAAGCTGGCAGTCGAGTGCGGGCTGGCAATACTCCGTCGCCATGAGATAGATGCTGTTGTGTACACCAGCCGCCACGGAGAGCTGGAGCGTAACTACCGGATCCTGCACGCGCTGGCGACAGAGCAGGCGCTCTCTCCAACCGATTTCGCCTTATCCGTGCATAACTCCGCCGTAGGTAATCTGACTATCGCCGCGAAAAAGCCGATCGTTTCATCGTCGCTCTCCGCCGGCCGCGATACTTTCCAGCAGGGATTGTATGAAGTCATGGGTCTGCTGAATGCGGGGTACCAGCGTATTTTAATAGTCGATTTCGACGGTTTCCTGCCTGTTTTTTATCACCCGCAGCTACCACCTTTGATGCCCACCTGGCCCTATGCAACGGCGTGGATTATTGAGGCTGGTAGCGAATGGCAGTGTAAAACCCAACGCTGCGAGGTTGGCGAGGAGAGCGAGCTACCGCAAAGTTTGCTGTTTTTACAACACTATTTGCAGAATACCAGCACATTCACCATCCCCGGTGAGCGCGTGCAGTGGCAGTGGTGCCGCTCATGAATAGTATGCTACCCAAGCTAAACCGTCTTTGGCGAGCGGCAATGACCGGCTTTTGTTTCGCGCTTTTCGGGCTTGGCGGGCTGCTGCTCTCGCTTGTCTGGTTTAATCTGCTGCTGGCAACGATTCGCGACAAAGCCCGTCGCCGTCGACTCGCACGGCGCAGCATTTCAGCCAGTTTCCGATTCTTTCTCACCGTGGTAAAAGCCGTTGGTGTACTCGATTTTCGCATTGAAGGCGGCGACGTTTTGCGCCAGGAGCGCGGTTGCTTGATCGTCGCCAACCACCCTAGCCTGATCGATTATGTCATGCTCGCTTCAGTAATGCCCGAAACAGACTGCCTGGTGAAGAGCGCGCTGCTGAAAAATCCGTTTCTCAGCGGCGTTATTCGCGCGGCGGATTATCTGATTAACGATCAGGCTGATGCCCTGCTTCCGGCCAGCAGCCAGCGTTTACAACAGGGTGACACCATTTTGATTTTTCCCGAGGGAACGCGCACGTTACCTGGCGAAAAAATGACGCTACAGCGCGGTGCGGCCAATATCGCGGTTCGCTGCGGTAGCGATTTGCGCGTAGTCGTTATCCGCTGTACCGAGCATATGCTGGGCAAACAGAGCAAGTGGTATGATGCTCCGCCAACGAAACCACGCTTTACCATTGCGGTTGGTGAGCGGCTACAAATCAACCAATTTTACGATGCAAACATACAAGAACCGGCGCTGGCGGCAAGGCAGTTAAACCGGCATATTTTGCTTCAATTACAATCAGGTACTACGCCTGGCACAGGAATTAATGATGCAAGCGCTCTATCTTGAAATTAAAAATCTGATCATAAATACACTGAACCTGGACGAACTGTCCGTTGACGATATCGAAACCGAAGCGGCGCTGTTTGGCGATGGTTTGGGCCTGGACTCAATCGATGCTCTGGAACTGGGTCTGGCAGTGAAAAACCAGTACGGTGTGGCGCTGTCCGCCGAGAGTGAAGAGATGCGTCAGCACTTTTTCTCCGTTGCCACGCTGGCATCTTTCATTCACGCGCAACGTACCTGAGGAGACGCCGTTATGACCGCACAAAACGCCATTTACGAAGAAGTCTCCGCGCTGCTGATTAAGCTGTTCGAAGTCGACGCGCAGGCAATTCAACCTGAAGCGCGCCTGTACGAGGATCTGGAGCTGGATAGCATCGACGCAGTCGACATGATCGTACATCTTCAAAAGAAAACCGGTAAGAAAATCAAGCCGGAAGAGTTTAAAGCCGTTCGTACCGTGCAGGATGTCGTCGATGCGGTAGAACGCCTGCTCAAAGAAGCATAATTCTCCGTGTCAGGCGCACGGTCGCTGCCGGTCATCACCCTGCTGACAGGTTTATTGCTGCTGACCTGGCCATTTTTGATCTGGTTTGGTCTGGCGCATAACGGCCTGCGCTGGCTGCTGCCGCTAATTGCACTCTTGCTATTTTTACGCTGTCGTCAGATCCGACGACAGGCGGGGCCACTACGCATCGTCACACAGATCGTTGCTGCCGCAGGCATCACGCTGTGCTCTGCCAGCTATCTGCTCAAAACTCACCAACTGCTACTGTTTTACCCGGTGGTAGTGAACAGCGTCATGCTAGCGGTTTTTGGCGGTTCGCTGTGGTCAGCTATGCCGATTATCGAACGCCTGGCACGACTGCGAGAACCAGACCTTCCAGAAACTGCCGTTCGTTATACACGCCGAGTGACACAAATTTGGTGCGCATTTTTCATCTTCAACGGCAGCATTGCGCTCTTAACCGCGCTGCACGGCGACATGTCCATTTGGACGGCGTGGAACGGGATGCTCTCTTATCTGTTGATGGGCATGCTGATGACCGGTGAGTGGTTAGTACGCCGGCGGGTAATGAAAAGAGATAATCAATGAAGCCGATCCTCACTCTGGCCCAGTGGCTCAACGCCCCTCGCCCGGTCGACACGTCGATTGCATGGCAGGAAGGACATACCTGGACACTTGGGCATCTGCGCAAGGATGTCGGTCATCTGCTTGAATACCTGCAACAGCAGGAAGGCGATCGCTGGGCGCTATGTTTTGAAAACAGCTATTTGTTCATCGTCGCGCTGCTGGCAACGCTGCATGCAGGTAAAATACCGGTGCTCCCTGGACACTGCCGCGTAACATTATTGAGTGAGCAGCACACCCTGTTTGACGGTCTATTGAGCGATAAAGTGCTGGACTGGCAGGGCTCGCTGCGGGTGGTCAGTTCCGCCATGACGCTCGCCACTGAATCCTTCGCCTTTCCAGCAATCGACAACGATGCATATATTGAGCTGTTTACCTCCGGATCGACTGGTCAGCCAAAACGTGTGAACAAACCAATACGCCTTCTCAACAACGAAGCACAGCTGCTGGCAACGCGCTTTGCCGATCGTCTTGCAAATTGCCGCATAGTCGCTTCAGTCACACCTCAACACCTGTACGGCCTGACATTCCGTATCTTCCTGCCGATGGCCTTAGGTCTGCCTCTCCACGCAGGGATGCTCTGGTACGCAGAGCAGTTGGCGGCTCTGAGCCATAAATATCGGTACGCGTTTATCAGCAGCCCTGCATTCCTCAAACGCCTCGACGGCCAGCTCGCTCCCCCACCGGTAGAGATGATCCTGTCCGCGGGTGGTGTGCTCTCCTGGTCAGATGCCGCGCGAGCAGCTAGCTGGCTGAACGTTTGGGTGGATGAAATCTACGGCAGTACTGAAACCGGCGTTATCGCCTGCCGCGATTACCAACAAGATGATGCGAAATGGTTGCCTTTTCCTGGCATCAGCATCCATCAGGAAAATGGTTCATTTCGAGTTATTTCACCGCTAATCGCAGATGTTGATGGCTTTTTACTCGATGATATTCTGCAATTTTCAAAAAATGGGCAGTTCGGCCTGATTGGACGCCGGGGGCGGGTGGTCAAAATTGAAGAGAAGCGCATTTCGCTCAGCGAAGTGGAGCAGCGCCTGCTGATGTTGGACGGCATCCTTGATGCAGCGGTATTAACGGTAACACGCGGCAGCCGTCAAAGCGTGGGCGCCTTGCTGGTCCTGGATAACAACGCGCGAAAGCACTGGGGTAAAACCCAGGAATTAACATGGCGGAAAGCGTTGAGCTCATGGCTGGAGCCGGTCGCCGTTCCCCGCTACTGGCGGGTGATTGATGAAATTCCGGTAAACAGTATGAACAAGCGTGTCTATGCGCAATTACAGGAGTTATTTCATGAAACCCCATGAAATTGAGCGCCATCAAGCACAACCTCATCAGATTCAAATCGATTTATATCTCGACCCCACGCTGTTCTGGTTTCGCGGGCATTTTGCCGTCCAGCCGCTGCTCCCGGGCGTTGCGCAGATAGATTGGGTGATGCATTACGCTACCACCCTACTCGCGCCCGGCTGGCGTTTTCATAGTATTCAGAACGTGAAGTTCCAGGCGCCGCTATTGCCGGAGACAGCCGTTACGCTCACCGTGCTCTGGCAGGAAGAACGGCAAATACTCACCTTTAGCTATCAGCGCCACGACGGCGAAGCGCGACACACAGCCAGCAGCGGGAAGATCCGTTTATGCCGTTAAATTTTTCCCCGTGCGTGCTGATCCCCTGCTATAACCACGGCGCGATGATGTCGCGCGTGATGGCGCGTCTTCAGCCGTTTGGCCTGCACTGCATCGTAGTTGATGATGGCAGCGATTTCCGTACGCAACAGGAACTCGAACGATTAGCGGCAGCATCTGCAAATATGACTTTAATTCGCCTGCCGATTAACTCAGGTAAAGGCGCAGCGGTTATTCGCGGCATGCAGACGGCAGCGGAAGCTGGCTTTAGTCATGCCGTCCAGGTTGATGCCGACGGCCAGCATGCTCTTGAAGACATTCCCAAACTGCTTGCACTGGCCGAGGAACACCCGACGGCGCTGATTTCCGGACAGCCAATTTATGATGACTCCATTCCCCGCTCACGCCTGTATGGGCGCTGGGTGACCCACGTCTGGGTGTGGATCGAAACGCTTTCGCTTAAATTGAAAGACAGCATGTGTGGCTTTCGGGTCTATCCGGTTGCGCCAACGCTGCGGCTAGCGCAGCGCGTGGCGCTAGGTAAGCGGATGGACTTCGATACTGAAGTTATGGTGCGTCTCTACTGGCAGGGTAGTACCAGTTATTTTATCCCAACCCGCGTTACCTATCCGCTGGACGGGCTATCTCATTTCGACGCCTTCAAAGATAACCTGCGTATCTCACGGATGCACACGCGACTGTTCTTCGGCATGCTGCCGCGCATCCCATCGCTGTTGTTCCGCCACACATCGCCACACTGGGCGCATCAGCAGGAGGTCAGGGGATTGTGGGGAATGCGTGTGATGCTTCTGGTATGGCGCCTGCTAGGGCGCAAGGCATTTACTCTGCTACTCTATCCAGTGGTCGCCGTTTACTGGCTCACGGCTTCCACTGCTCGTAAAGCTTCGCGGAACTGGATAGCTCGCGTACGCGAACAGCTCTCCGAGCGTCTGATGCCGGTCCCCCCTTCGCTCACCAGCTACCAGCACTTTCTGCGCTTCGGAAATGCAATGCTCGATAAAATTGCCAGTTGGCGCGGCGAGCTGCGGTTGGGCCGCGATGTGGTATTTTCGCCTGGCGCGGAAGAAGCCCTCAACGTCAACTCACCGTACGGCAAGCTGCTGCTTGCATCACATCTGGGCGATGTTGAAGCCTGCCGCGCGCTAGCGCAATTACAGGGCAGCAAAATCATCAACGCGCTGGTATTCAGCGACAATGCCCAGCGCTTTAAGCAAATTATGCAGGAAATGGCTCCGCAGGCTGGACTCAACCTGATGCCGGTCACCGACATCGGCCCGGAGACCGCCATCCAGCTTAAAGAGAAGCTAGAGCGCGGTGAGTGGATTGCCATTGTCGGCGATCGCATTGCGGTTAATCCCCAGCGCGGCGGCGAATGGCGCGTCTGCTGGAGCCGCTTTATGGGCCAACCCGCTCCGTTTCCACAGGGGCCGTTCATTCTCGCCTCGATTTTAGGTTGTCAGGTGGATCTGATTTTCGCCCTGCGCCAGCAGGGAACGCTGCGTATTCACTGCGAACCGTTCGCCAATCCGCTGCTGCTGCCGCGCGCCGAACGTCAGGATGCCTTGCAGAAAACTATCGAGCGCTACGCCGAACGCCTCGAGCACTATGCGCTCCAGTCGCCGCTGGACTGGTTTAACTTTTTCGATTTCTGGCAACTGCCGGACACCAAACACAAGGAATAAAAGGTGCTGAACGATCCCCGCTTTACGGCTGAAGTCGAGCTGGCTATCCCGTTCCACGACGTTGATATGATGGGCGTGGCGTGGCACGGCAACTACTTCCGCTACTTTGAGATTGCCCGCGAAGCGCTTCTGAACCAGTTCGACTACGGGTACCGACAGATGAAAGCCTCAGGTTACCTGTGGCCCGTGGTTGATGCGCGGGTAAAGTACCGTAATCCCCTGACCTTTGAGCAGCGCATTCGCGTCCGCGCGCGTATAGAGGAGTTCGAAAACCGCCTGCGCATCGGTTATGAAATTTTCGATGCCGAAACAGGAAAGCGGGCAACGACTGGCTACACCATTCAGGTAGCGGTTGAAGAAAAGAGTCGCGAACTGTGCTTTGTCAGCCCCACGATTCTGTTTGAACGTATGGGAGTTACGCCATGAGATTCTTACCACTGCTGGCGCTGTTCATCAGTCCCATAGTCAGCGCCCTGACGCTTGATAATCTGCAACAGCGCTTTACCGAACAGCCGGTGGTCCGGGCGCATTTCGATCAAACCAGAACGATTAAGGATCTGCCGCAGCCGTTGCGATCTCAGGGGAAGATGCTGATCGCCCGCGACCAGGGTTTACTATGGGATCAAACCAGCCCTTTCCCGATGCAGTTGCTGCTGGATGACAAGCGGATGGTGCAAGTGATTAACGGCCAGCCGCCGCAAACCATCACCGCCGAGAACAACCCTCAGATGTTCCAGTTCAACCATCTGCTGCGCGCGCTGTTCCAGGCCGATCGTAAAGTGCTGGAAGAGAATTTCCGCGTAGAGTTTGTAGACTTAGGCGAAGGACGCTGGACGCTGCGCCTGACCCCCATCACCACACCGCTGGATAAGATTTTCGCGACCATTGATTTAGCCGGAAAAACGTATCTGGAGAGCATTCAACTCAACGACAAGCAGGGCGATCGTACCGATATCGCACTTTCCCAACATCAACTCACGCCAGCGCAACTCACCGATGACGAACGCCAACGCTTTGCCGCCCAGTAAACGCCCTGCGTTGCTATGGGGAATCGCCTGCCTGATCCTGCTGGGCGTTCTGCTAACGCAGCTGCCTCAGGCGCGGCTAAACAGTAGCGTGCTGGCGATGCTGCCAAAGCAAACACTGGGGAAGACCCCACCGAGCCTGAACGACGGTTTCATGCAGCGTCTCGACCGACAGTTGGTCTGGTTGGTAAGTCCTGGTAAGAAAGCCGATCCGGCGGTAGCCCACGACTGGCTGATGCGATTGCAAAAATCGCAGGCGCTGGCTGAAGTGAAAGGCCCAATGGACGCCAACAGCCAGCAAGCGTGGGGAGCTTTTTTTTGGCAGCATCGCAACGGACTAATCGATAGCGACACCCGTGCGCGTTTGCAAAACGGCGGCGAGGCGCAGGCGCAATGGATACTTTCCCAGCTCTACTCGGCATTCTCCGGCGTTAGCGGCAAAGAGTTGCAAAACGATCCGTTGATGCTGATGCGCGGCTCGCAGCTGGCAATGGCCAAAAACGGCCAACGCCTGCGGCTGATGGACGGCTGGCTGGTGACTCAGGATAAACAGGGCAACTACTGGTATCTGATGCATGGCGAGCTGGCCGGTTCCTCGTTTGACATGCAGCAGACGCATCGGTTGGTCACCACGCTAAAAACGCTGGAAGCTGAACTTAAAGCGCAATATCCGCAGGCAAAGTTGCTGTCTCGCGGCACGCTCTTTTACAGCGATTACGCCAGCCAGCAGGCGAAACAGGATATCTCCACCCTCGGCGTGGCGACTCTGTTCGGCGTGATTCTGCTGATTATGGCGGTATTCCGCTCGCTGCGCCCGCTGCTTTTGTGTCTGATATCCATTGCTATTGGCGCGCTGGCGGGCACGGTCGTGACGCTGCTTATTTTCGGCGAGCTGCATCTGATGACGCTGGTGATGAGCATGAGCATTATCGGAATTTCCGCTGACTATACGCTCTATTATCTGACCGAACGGATGGTGCACGGTGCACAAATGTCACCGTGGCAAAGCCTCGCTAAAGTGCGGAATGCGCTGCTGCTGGCGCTACTGACTACCGTAGCGGCGTACCTGATTATGATGCTCGCCCCCTTCCCCGGTATTCGTCAGATGGCGGTCTTCGCGGTGATGGGGTTAAGCGCCTCCTGTTTAACGGTGATTTTCTGGCATCCGTGGCTATGTCGTGGTCTGCCCGTCCGTCCTGTTCCGTCCATGGTACAAATGCTGCGCTGGCTTGCCGCATGGCGACGCAATAAAAAGCTTTCCATCGGTTTACCTGTGGTGCTGGCGCTGTTCTCGCTGGCAGGTCTTGCCACGCTGCGCGTTGATGATGATATATCACAGCTACAAACGCTGCCGCAGGACATCCTGGCCCAGGAAAAAGCCATTACCGCGCTCACCGGACAAAGCGTCGACCAGAAATGGTTCGTAGTTTATGGCAAATCTGCCCAGCAAACCCTGGAGCGGCTGGAACGCTTTACCCCCGAGCTGGAGCAAGCGAAAACAGAAGGATGGCTCAGCGGGTATCGCACCATTCCGCTAAATTCGCTCGCCCGACAGCAGCAGGATCTTAGTTTGTTGAAAAATGCTGCGCCCACCGTTACCGCAGCCCTGAATAACGCAGGACTAACGGCAGTAAATCCCGACCTCAACGCCATGCAGGTAACGGTTGATGCCTGGCTTGCCAGCCCGGCTAGCGAAGGGTGGCGGCTATTGTGGATAACGCTGGCAGATGGAGAAAGCGGCGTACTAGTGCCAGTAGAAGGCGTGAACAATAGCGCAGCGCTAAATGCTCTCAGCACAAGATATGTTGGTGTTGCGTGGGTGGATCGCAAAAGCAGCTTCGACGAGCTGTTCACACTTTATCGTCATATCCTGACAGGCCTGCTGTGCGTTGCGCTAGCGGTGATTGCCTGCGGGGCGATGATTCGGCTTGGGTGGCAAAAAGGGCTAATAAGCCTGGTGCCGTCGATGTTATCCCTTGGCTGCGGGCTGGCCGTACTCTCGCTGAGCGGTCATACGGTAAACCTGTTCTCGCTACTGGCGCTGGTGCTGGTGCTCGGAATTGGCATTAACTACACGCTGTTTTTTAGCAATCCGCGCGGCACTCCGCTGACGTCGCTACTGGCGATTACGCTGGCGATGCTAACTACGATCTTGACCTTGGGCATGCTGGTTTTTAGCGCCACCCAGGCTATCAGCAGTTTTGGCATTGTACTAGTAAGCGGTATTTTCACCGCGTTTCTGCTTTCACCACTGGCGATGCCCGCGAAAAAGAGAAAAAAAGATAATGATTAAACCGACGTTCTGGCGCGCCATCGCTCTGATCGCAACGCTGATACTGGCCGGATGCAGCAGCTCGCAGCCGGAACAACAAGGGCGCCCTCAGGCCTGGCTCGAGCCGGGCACGCGCGTCACACTGCCTTTGCCGGACATCTCTCCGCCGATTAATTCACAGCAACTGCTCACCGGCAGCTTTAACGGCAAAACCCAGTCGCTGCTGGTACTGCTCAATGCTGACGATAAAAATCTCACGTTGGCAGGACTCTCCTCTGTCGGCATTCGCCTGTTCCTTGTGACCTACGATGAAAAAGGGCTGCACAGCGAACAGTCAATCGTGGTACCGCAGTTGCCGCCAGCAAGCCAGGTGCTGGCTGATGTCATGCTCAGCCACTGGCCAATTCACGCCTGGGAGTCGCAGTTGCCAAAAGGCTGGACATTGATCGACTGCGGCGATAAGCGCGAACTGCGCAACGCCAGCGGTAAGCTGGTCACCGAAATCATCTATTTGAATCGCAAAGGCAAGCGTGAGCCGATCAGCATCGAACAACATGTCTTTAAATACCACATCACCATTCAATATCTGGGTGACTGAAATGATCTATATTTCTGCCGTCGGCATGATCAACGCGCTGGGTAGCGATAACAATGAAATTGCCGCCAACCTGACGCGCGGCGTGGCACCCGGTATGCGCCCTCGTTCAGGCTGGCTTCGGGGACATCCGCACGCGGTATTAGCCGGTGTAGATGGCGAACTGCCGGTCATTCCCGATGAGTTCAGCGCCCATCGTTCGCGCAATAATCAATTACTACTGGCGGCGCTTAAACACATTCAGCCGCAGGTCGATAAGGCTATTACGCAGTACGGACGGGACCGGATTGCCGTGATACTCGGTACCAGTACCTCTGGACTTGATGAAGGCGATACGCACGTTAATCTGACGCTTAACGGACAGGAAAGCGCGGCCTGGCAGTACCCGCAACAAGAGCTGGGAGACCCATCGCGCTTTCTTAGCCGCTGGCTGGCACTGGCTGGCCCGGCATTCACGCTGTCAACCGCCTGCTCTTCCAGCGCCCGGGCAATAATTAGCGGACGCCGCCTGCTTGAAGCCGGGCTAGCGGACGTCGCGATTGTCGGCGGTGCGGATACGCTGAGCCGAATGCCGATCAATGGCTTCCACAGTCTGGAATCCCTCTCCCCAACGCTGTGCCAGCCGTTCGGTCGTGACCGCAATGGCATTACTATTGGTGAAGGTGCCGCGTTGATGCTGCTGACTCGTGAACCGCAGCCTATTGCTTTACTGGGCGTGGGCGAGTCGAGCGACGCATACCATATTTCAGCGCCGCATCCACAAGGTGAAGGAGCGATCCGCGCCATTCATCAGGCGCTGCACGACGCAGGAATCACGCCAGAGCAGGTGGGCTACATCAATCTGCACGGTACCGCCACGCCGCTTAACGACCAGATTGAATCCAGAGTGGTGCACGAACTGTTCGGCGAAACGGTGCCATGCAGTTCCACTAAACACCTAACCGGGCACACGCTGGGTGCAGCAGGGATCACCGAAGCGGCGATCGGTATGCTAATTTTGCAACGCAACCTGCCACTACCGCCGCAGAATTTTCGCTCCTCGCCACGCGACGAAACGCTGCCGCCCTGCGGTATCATCGAGCAGCCGCAGCCGCTTGAACGTCCAGTTATCCTGTCAAACTCGTTTGCCTTTGGCGGCAATAACGCCAGTATTCTGCTCGGGAGGATCTCATGAGCGACTATTTACCCCCCGGCGAATACCTGCCGCACGACGAGCCAATGCTGCTGCTTGATGAGGTGGTAAATGTGACGGACGACTCCACCCTCTGCCGAGTCACGGTATCGGCCAATGGCACGCTGGCCCCCTTTCTCGATGCAGAAGGCCATCTCCCCGGCTGGTTTGCCCTGGAGCTTATGGCGCAAACCGTTGGCGTCTGGTCAGGCTGGCACCGCCACCGGCAGGGACAAGAGAGTATTTCCTTAGGCATGGTGCTCGGCGCGCGTGAACTGGTCTGCGCGGCGGGGATTGTTCCCGCCGGATTAACGCTGAATGTCTCCGTCACGTTGCTGATGCAGGATGAGCGCTTCGGCAGCTTTGAATGCACGATTGCCGCTGGCGAAGAGACGTTGGCTACTGGCAGGGTTAACACCTTCCAGCCAACATCTGAAGAACTTAACACCCTATTTCAACAAGGAGCGTCCGCATGAATCGTTCAGTTTTGGTTACCGGCTCCAGCAAGGGAATCGGTCGCGCTATCGCCCTCCAACTGGCAGCGGACGGCTTTATTGTTGGCGTCCATTATCATCGCGATGCGCAGGGCGCGCAGGAGACGCTGGATGCGATTCTCGCCGCAGGCGGCGCTGGCCGCCTGCTGACGTTTGACGTCGCCAACCGCGAGCAGTGCCGCAAGGTGTTAGAGCAGGATATCGAGGCACATAGCGCGTGGTACGGCGTGGTGAGCAATGCTGGTATCACACGCGATGCGGCCTTCCCGGCGCTCAGCGATAACGACTGGGATACGGTGATCCACACCAATCTGGATAGCTTCTACAACGTTATTCAGCCGTGCATCATGCCGATGATTAGCGCGCGTAAGGGCGGGCGAATCATTACGCTTTCTTCGGTTTCCGGCGTAATGGGCAATCGGGGCCAGGTTAACTACAGCGCGGCCAAAGCGGGGATTATCGGGGCGACGAAAGCGCTGGCAACTGAGCTGGCAAAACGCAAAATTACCGTCAACTGCATCGCACCGGGGCTTATCGACACCGGGATGATCGAAATGGAAGAGGCCGCGCTTAAAGAGGCGATGTCAATGATCCCCATGAAACGGATGGGCCATGCGGACGAAGTGGCCGGGCTTGCCAGCTATTTAATGTCGGATGTGGCGGGCTACGTGACCCGTCAGGTGATTTCCATCAATGGAGGGATGTTATGACGCGTAGAGTGGTGATTACAGGCATGGGCGGTGTCACCGCCTTTGGAGAAAGCTGGCAGGCCGTTTCCACCAGACTGCTTGACTACGAGAACGCAGTACGCAAAATGCCGGAGTGGCAGGTTTATGAAGGCCTGCATACGCTGCTGGGCGCGCCGGTCGATGATTTCACCCCACCGGAGCATTATACCCGTAAGCGTATTCGCTCCATGGGCCGCGTATCGCTGATGTCCACTCGCGCCACTGAACTGGCGCTGGAACAGGCAGGGCTAATTGGCGAGGCAGTGCTAACCAACGGCGAAACTGGTATCGCCTATGGCTCCTCAACCGGCAGCACCGGACCAGTGAGTGAATTCGCCACTATGCTGACCGAAAAACACACCAATAACATCACCGGCACCACCTACGTACAGATGATGCCGCATACCACCGCCGTCAACACCGGGCTGTTTTTCGGATTGCGCGGTCGCGTTATCCCCACATCCAGTGCCTGTACCTCAGGCAGCCAGGCGATTGGTTACGCATGGGAAGCGATTCGTCACGGATATCAAACAGTAATGGTGGCTGGCGGCGCAGAAGAGCTATGTCCGTCGGAAGCGGCAGTGTTTGATACCTTATTCGCCACCAGCCAGCGTAATGATGCCCCCAAAACCACCCCTTCCCCGTTCGATGAACAACGCGATGGTCTGGTGATTGGCGAAGGCGCAGGCACGCTGATCCTGGAAGAACTGGAGCACGCCAAAGCGCGCGGTGCGACCATCTACGGTGAGATTATCGGCTTCGCCACCAACTGCGACGCGGCGCATATAACCCAACCGCAGCGAGAAACCATGCAGATATGCATGGAGCAGTCACTGAAAATAGCAGGCCTGAGTGCTCTGGATATTGGCTATATTTCCGCTCACGGAACGGCGACCGATCGCGGTGATATTGCAGAAAGCCTGGCAACAGAGGCGATTTATGGTAACAACGTCCCCTTCTCTTCCCTGAAAAGTTATTTTGGCCATACCCTGGGTGCCTGCGGTGCGCTGGAAGCCTGGATGAGCCTGCATATGATGCGCGAAGGCTGGTTTGCGCCAACGTTGAACCTGCATCATCCGGATGCCAACTGCGGCGCACTGGATTACATCATGGGTGAAGCCCGCAAAATTGACTGTGAGTTTCTGCAAAGCAACAACTTTGCCTTTGGCGGCATTAACACCTCTATTATCATCCAGCGCTGGCCCTGAAATGTACCGGCTTTTTCTGGGAAACGTGTCGGCCTTAAGCGCAGGCGATCTGCCGTCTGCATTGTTCTCCTGCGCGCCTCAGGGCGCCGGCCAAACTCGCTGGCTGGCCGGGCGTGCCCTGCTTTCCCACGCTGTTTCGCCACTGCCGGAAATTATCTATAGCGAACAGGGCAAGCCTGCTTTCTCGGCCGGTACGCCACTGTGGTTCAATCTGAGCCACAGCAACGACGATATCGCGTTACTGCTGAGCGACGAAGGTGAAGTGGGTTGCGATATCGAAGTTGTACGCCAGCGCGATAACTGGCGCGCGTTGGTAAGCGCGGTTTTTAGCCCCGGCGAACAGGCTGAGATCGAGGCTACCCCCCCGGAACGGCAGATAGCTGCCTTCTGGCGGATCTGGACACGCAAAGAAGCCATCATCAAGCAGTACGGCGGAAGCGCCTGGCAAATGCGCAGTATCGACAGCACGCAGCCCTCCGCGCTGTCGGTGAGCCAGATTCAGATAGGATCGCTCAGCCTCGCGGTCTGCACGCCAACACCATTTCTTTTGACCACCGCGAACATCAGCCGGGTTCGCTCGTAAAATCAAGCCCTGCGGGCAACCGGCACCAGACTGCACGCTCCCGTAGCGCGGTCAACACTGCACCACCGGAAAGATTCAATGCCAATCATCAGCCCCGCCACACTTCCCGGAGGCGATGCTGCGCATCTGTCCGGGCTACCGGCCAGCAGCCGGCTCAACTCCGCAGCCCGAGCGGCGCAGCGCCACCGGGAAGAAACAGTGATATTAGCCAGGCTAATTGAGCCGCTTCACCGGCCAGAAGATCGTCAGCACCCCGGCGACAATCAGCAGCACGCCCAGCAGCGATTGCCAGTGGAAAGGCTCATGCCAGCCGGGGAGCCAGATGGCGGCGGCCCATACCAGGATGTAGCTCAGGCTCAGCAGCGCGTAGGCTTTCGCCAGCGGCAGTTGATGGAGGGCGAAGTACCAGCAGACCATCGACAGCAGGTAACCCATAAGCCCGAACGCCAGGCCAAACGTGCCCGCCCGCAGATGCAGCAGATGGTTGAGGAAGGTGAATATCTCCGTCAGCGGCGGGAGCTCGACCATCGCGCTGCGCAGCAGCAGCTGCGCGCCGCTCGCCAGGCCGACGCTGAACAACGCCCAGATTAAGCCCATCAGATACGGCTCCCGAGAATAACGATCCCAACGACGATGAGTCCCACGCCAAGCCAGTGGCGACGCGCGACCGGCTCGCGCCAGATCCCCCACGCCGCCAGCGTCACCCAGACGAAGTTCAGGCTCAGCATGGGATAGGCGATGCTGACCGGGATCGACTGCAGCACGCTAAGCCACAGCAGCATGCTGCAGCCGAGAGAGAGCAGCGCGAGCCCCAGCCAGACAAGGATATGGTACCCGCGCCGCCCGGATTTGGACGGGCGGGTCGCCTGTTTCTGGCACAGCTGTCCGGCGCAGCTCAGCAGGCTGGCGAAAACCAGACAGATCCAGACGCTCATTGCGGCAGATACTGGATATACACCACGCGCCCAAGCTCGTAGGAGCTATCCGGTTTCGGTAGCGCTAAATCAGCCATACTTTCTCCTTTATCCATCAGCAGAACCAGCGAGACGGGGCCCTGTTGGCGGTGCGTCGCTAGCCAGTCAGCAAAATGGGCTTGATCGACAAACTGGTGCTGCGCGTCCGGCCAGGAGAGACCGTACTTCAGCTCGCCCTGCTTGTCGAACAGAATGATATCGCTGCGCTTGAGCTCCCACGACAGCCCGCCGGCGATACCGACGTTATTGGTCAACACGTAGCGGCTCGGGGTCAGCGATTCGCTGACGATATCCACCAGGAACTGCGGCTGCTTGCTGTCGATCACCCGATCCGGGATAGAGAAGCCCACCAGCAGCGCCAGCCCGAGCGGGCAGCAGGCGGCGAGGGTCCAGCGGCGGCCGTTGTCCTTCATCGCCAGCCAGCCCATCAGCGCCCAGCAGCCAAATATCAGCGCCGCCAGCAGGCACTTATAGAGTTCAATATGGCTCCATACCGGCTTGTGCATAATGCCCCACGGCGAAACCACCAGCACGGCGACCAGGCCAATCAGGCCAAAGGCCAGGTTGATCGCGCCGTTAATTTTCAGCACCTTCGCCCCCGCCTTCGCCGCGTCCAGCGCGTAGCGCGCCATCAGAATCGACAGGGGAGCAAAACAGGGCAGGATATAGGTTGGGAGTTTACCCTTAGCAATGCTGAAGAACAGGAACGGCATCGCCACCCATCCGAGCAAATAGAGCGCACCGCGTGACTCATCGCGTTCGGTCCAGCCGCGCTTGAGCGCACCCGGCAGCAGCGCCAGCCACGGCAGGCTGCCGGCAATCAGGAACGGAATGTAGTACCAGAACGGCGCTTTATGCTGGGCATCTTTTTCCGCGAAACGCTGGATATGCTCCACCCAGAAGAAGTAGCGCCAGAAGTCCGGCTCGCGTTTGGCGATGGCAAGACCCCACGGCAGCACCACCAGCGCGCAGACGCCCACCGCCAGCCAGCCGTAAGTCAACACTTCGCGCCAGCGCTTACGCGCAATCACCCACGGTAGTACCCCGACCACCGGCACCGCCAGCGCGAGGAAGCCTTTGGTCATCACCCCCATCCCGCAGGCCACGCCGAGTAAAACATAGCCGAGAATTTTGCCGCCGCGGCTTTGGGCCTGCGCCGCGCCCCAGAAGCTGCACATCGCCAGCGCCATCCACATGGTGATCATCGGGTCGAGCACCGCGTAGGTGCCGATACCGTAGACCAGCAGCGCGGTCAGGAAGATCGCCGGTGACAGGATCGCGACGCGTTTATCGCGGAAAAGACGCCATGCCAGCCAGGCGACCAGCAGAGCGGTGACGGTAATGGAAAACACCACCCCAAAGCGGACGGCAAAATTATTGTGGCCGAATAGCCACTGGCCGATGCTGTTGATCCAGTAGCCGGCAATGGGCTTTTCAAAGTAGCGCAGCCCGAGGAAATGCGGCACCACCCAGTCGCCGGTCGCCAGCATTTCGCGGCTGATCTCCGCGTAGCGGGTTTCATCAGGCTGCCAGAGCAGGCGGAAGTTAAGCGGCAGTAAATAGTAGAGGACAAAAAGGGCGACCAGAGAGGCGCCGTAGCGAATGCTTTTCATCAAACACCCGAATTGAGTAATTGTTCACGTCCAAGCCAGCCTTCCCGGCCGGCCAGTTCACCACGAACCACTTTACCTCGCGGCAGCACGCTAAAATCGGCGGGCAGCAGCTGGCTTAGCGGGCAAAACCGGATCTCTTCCTGTGCGGCCATGGTCAGCAGTTCATCAAACTGCTCCGCGAAGGCGATGCCTTCCACTTCGGCATGGATGGTATAGACCGGCGTCCCCGCGTCGCGATGGATGCAGTCCAGCAGATAGCGGTTGAAGCCCGCACTATCCACCGCGTTGCCCACCACTTCATCCCAGGTCGGTAAGGTTACCGGGATCTGCACGGTTCCCGGCGCGCCGTTCCCCAGCTGCGGCAGAAAAGGCCCGGTCCCCCGGCAGTCGCTGTTATAAAGGAAATCGAAAGCCTCTTTGGCTTTGATCACCCGCTGATCGGCACGCCAGCCGGCAACGGCGGAACAGGTTACCGGGCGACCGATAATCCGCTCCAGCTCCAGCAGCCCGCGTTCAACCTCCAGCGTCAGCCTTTCCTGCGGCCAGACGCCGCTCCACGCCTGCCAGCTATAGTGATCCCAGGCGTGCAGGCCGACTTCATGCTCCTGCGCGGCGGCGCGGATAACGTCCTCATTCCCGGCGCCGATCCTGCGCCCTGGCCAGGCGGTACCGGCCAGCAGGATATCCCAGCCGTACAGCGACGCGGCCTTTGAGCGCAGCATCTTCCACAGAAACTTCGGTTTTATCAGGCGCCAGATATGGCGCCCCATGTTGTCCGGCCCGACGCTGAAAAAGAAGCTTGCCTGAATCCCGTGCTGGCTCAGCAGAGCCAGCAGCCGCGGGACCCCGTCCCGCGTGCCGCGAAAGGTATCGACATCTATGCGTAAGCCGACCTGTTTCATGATTTTCCGCTGTCCGTCAGCTCAACCGTGCGCAGGAAGAAGTCCAGGGTGTGTTCCACGGTCTCTTCCATTTCCACCGTTGGCACCCAGTTCAGGCAGCGCTTCGCGTTGCGAATGCTCGGCTTACGATGTTCGACGTCCTGGTAGCCTTTACCGTAGTAATCGCTGCTTTCCACTTCGCGGAACCCGGCAAACGGCGGGAAGCGGTCGCGCAGCGGATGGCGTTCAAAGCAGGCCAGCAGCATTTCCGCCAGCTCTTTGATACTCGCTTCGTTATCCGGGTTGCCGATGTTGATGATCTGCCCGTCGCAGCGGCCGTCTTTGTTCTCAATGATGCGGAACAGCGCTTCGATACCGTCGCTGATATCGGTAAAACAGCGCTTCTGCTTACCGCCCTCAATCAGCTTGATCGGCGAACCTTCAACCAGGTTCAGGATCAGCTGGGTGATGGCGCGAGAGCTACCGATGCGCGCGGCGTTGAGGTTATCGAGGCGCGGCCCCATCCAGTTAAACGGACGGAACAGGGTAAACTTCAGGCCGTTCTTATCGCCGTAGGCCCAGATCACGCGGTCCAGCAGCTGCTTGGAGACCGAGTAGATCCAGCGCTGTTTGTTAATCGGCCCGACCACCAGATTGGAGGTATCTTCATCGAAGTTATTGTCGGTGCACATGCCGTACACTTCCGAGGTCGACGGGAAGATGATGCGCTTATCGTATTTCACGCAGTCACGGATAATCTTCAGGTTCTCTTCGAAATCCAGCTCAAACACGCGCAGCGGGTTGCGGGTATATTCGATTGGCGTGGCAATCGCCACCAGCGGCAGGACCACGTCGCACTTCTTAATGTGGTACTCGATCCACTCGGAGTGAATGCTGATATCGCCTTCAACGAAGTGGAAGCGCGGGTTGTCGAGGAAGCGGCTGATAGCGTCGGAGCCAATGTCCAGGCCGTAAATCTCGTAGTTGTCGTCCTGCAGCAGACGCTCGGTCAGGTGGTTGCCGATAAAGCCGTTCACCCCGAGGATCAGCACGCGGGTACGGCGCTTAATCGCCACCACCGGTTTGCTGCTCAGCACCGCGCCGGCAACCAGGCCAAGCGCCTGCGCCAGCTGCGTACCCTGCATATAAACGCCGCGCTCGGTCTGCCCGGTAACGATTTCTAACGCCCCTTCCTGGCAGGCGACCACCAGCGGCGCAACGGAGATCACCGTCCCCGCTTTGGCGGTGGCCAGATCGTGGCGCACGCGGGATTTCCAGACGATAAACTTGTTCGCGCCGGCGTAGCCGAACGCGCCCGGCCACGGATCGGAGACCGCACGGACGAGGTTGTGCAGCGTCTGGGCCGAGCGTTCCCAGTCGAGGCGACCGTCTTCCGGCGTACGGCGACCGACGTAAGTCGCCAGGCTTTCATCCTGGGCGCGCTCTTCGGTTTTGCCGTCGCGGATGGCGGGCAGCGCCTGAGCCAAAAGTTCCGACGCCGCGGAACAGAGCTTACGGTGCAGCGCCAGCGCCGCGTCATCCGCGCCGATCGCGACGCTTTTCTGCGCCACGATATTGCCGGCATCGGCGCGGTTAACCATACGGTGCAGCGTCACGCCGGTTTCGCTTTCGCCGTTCACCAGCACCCAGTTCAGCGGCGCGCGGCCGCGGTATTTTGGCAGCAGTGAACCATGCAGGTTAAAAGCCCCCTGCGGCGCAATATTCAAAACGTCATCGCACAGCAGGTTGCGGTAGTAGAACGAGAACAGCACGTCCGGTTTAATCTCACGGATACGTTCGATCCACAGCGGATGATTCACATCTTCCGGCGCCCATACCGGGATGCCTTGCTCAGCGGCAATACGCGCCACGGAGCCAAAAAAATGGTTTTCGCCAGGGTTATCCGGATGGGTAAAAATAGCGGCGATGTCATAACCGGCATCCAGCAGAGACTGAATACCTGCACAACCCATATCGTGATAAGCGAAGACTACGGCTTTCATGAACGATCTTCCTCTTGAGATGCCGTTTCCGGCTGGCGAACAACACGTTGAATAAAGTAGCGGGGGCGGGCGCGGACATCGTTATAGATGCGGCCGATATACTCCCCGAGCAGGCCCATCCCGACGAACTGGGCGCCGATAAACATGAACAGCACCGCGAACAGCATGAACACCCCTTCCGCCGCCCACTGGGGACCAAACACCAGACGCAGCACCACCAGCATCAGGCCGAAGGCGAAGCCCAGCAGAGCGATGACGCTGCCGAACAGGCTCAGCAGGCGCAGCGGCGTGGTGGTCAGGCAGGTCACCAGGTCGTACATCAGGTTAATCAGGCGCATAAAGCTGTATTTGGAATCGCCGAATTCGCGCTCGGCGTGCATCACCGGGATCTCAACCGCCCGGCGGGCAAAAGTATTCGCCAGAATCGGGATAAACGTACTGCGCTCATGGCAGTTGAGCATCGCGTCGATGATATGGCGGCGATAGGCGCGCAGCATGCAGCCATAGTCGCCCATCGCTTTACCGGTGGTGCGCTGGATCAGGCGGTTGATCATCTTCGAGGCGCTTTTACGGAAGAAGGTGTCCTGGCGGTTCTGGCGCACGGTACCGACCACGTCGTAGCCCTCGTCGGCCTTCTCGACCAGGCGCGGGATCTCTTCCGGCGGGTTTTGCAGGTCGGCATCAAGGGTAATGATCAGGTCGCCGGTAACGTGGCTGAAGCCCGCCATAATCGCCGAGTGCTGGCCATAGTTGCGGTTCAACAGGACCGCCACCACGTGGCTGCCTTCGGCCTCGGCGGCTTCGGTGAGCATTCGCGCCGAGTCATCGCTGCTGCCGTCGTCGACCAGCAGAATTTCATATTGCCGTCCGAGCGTCGCGCAGGCGGTGTCGGTGCGGCGGATAAGCTCCGGCAGGCTCTCCTGTTCGTTATACACAGGAATAACGACCGAGACCTTTTTCACGGGAGGATAGCTAAACATATCAACGTCCTGACAGCTGGTGCAGTGCGGAAATGACCCGAGTGACATCGTCATCGGTCATATCCGGGAACAACGGAATGGAACAAATGCGCGCGCTGTTCCATTCCGTATGCGGTAATGAAACTTCAGGGAAACGCTCGCGGTAATACTTTTGCGTATGGGCCGCGCGGAAGTGCAGGCCGGTGCCAATGCCCATGGCCTTCAGTCTTTCCATCAGCGCATCGCGGCTGATGCCGCAGGCGGCTTCGTCAACGCGGATAATAAACAGGTGCCAGGCGTGCTGATGCTCCCACGACGGCGCCACCAGCGGCCTGAAGGGCGTATCCGCCAGCTCTCGCAGATAGCGTTGCGCAATGGCGGCGCGGCGCTGATTGGCGTGGGCGAGCTTGTCCAGCTGCACCAGCGCCAGCGCGGCGTTGATATCCGCGAGATTGTATTTAAAGCCCGGCGAAATCACCTCCGCCTGCGGGGCGCGGCCCAGGGTCTGGCGGTCATAAGCGTCAACGCCGAGGCCGTGGAACTTCAGGCTGCGAATGCGCGCGGCCAGTTCGTCATCGTCTGTCACCACCAGCCCGCCTTCGGCGCAGGTCATATTCTTGATCGCATGGAATGAGAAAATGGCGGTACCGCGCCACCCGACGTGGCGGCCTTTGTAGTACGTCCCCGCCGCGTGGGCGGCATCTTCAATCACCGGAATAGCGTGACGCTCGCCAATCGCGCGAATGGCGTCAATATCCGCCGGTGCGCCAGCATAGTGCACAGGGATAATGGCTTTGGTTCGCGGGGTGATTGCCGCTTCAACCGCTTCGGGGGTAATCATCAGGTTATCGGGATCGACATCGATCATCACCGGGGTCGCGCCGAGCAGGCAGATCATGTTCAGCGTGGAGACCCAGGTCTGGGAAGGGGTGATCACTTCATCGCCCGCACCGATACCCAGCCCCATCAGCGTGACGTGCATGCCGCCGGTCGCCGAACTGACGGCGATGGCGTGACGGTTGCCGGTTAACGTGCAGAACGCCTCTTCCAGCGCCTGATTTTTCGGTCCAGTGGTGATCCAGCCCGATTGCAAAACTTCACGCAGCGCAGCCAGCTCTGCGTCGCCCATCGACGGGCGCGAAAACGGCAAAAAATCGCTCATCATGTTCCTGTTCTGTGAATGACCCGCGAAAAACCGGGTCGATAAGAAATATCCTGCACCTGCTGACCTAAACAAAATGAAAATGAAAGCGAAATCAGCCCGATGGCGCATTTCATTATTTTGTATTCAGATGTTATTAAATTTAGTCAGATTTGCTTAGGATAATATTAAGAAATTAATATTAATTAGATATGCATGATGATTTTGTTAAAAATCATTGAGATAGATTGGAATTTATCGCAGAAAAAGGCGCTATAGCGTTCCCGCCGGACGGAGAAATAGCGGGAACGCATTGGCGAAAAGTAAACGGATGCTCAACCAGATTCCAATAAGCTATCTTTAAACATCGTTCAGCAAATATAAAAAATCCAGTCGAATCACGAAACTATTTCAAAATGATTACAGGTTGGCAGGAAAGTTGTCAGGTAATTCGTTAGCCGGGCAATTAATCACTTCGTCATTATCCGCACCGCAATCGCGCACAAAAGTGATGGTGGCAAACTCATCAATCACTTCTGTCGGATAAGCCGGACCGGCTTCACGATAAGAGACCATCAGCGGAATATGATCGTTCTGGAAGCAGACAGTTTTCTCCGGGTTATTCATTACCCAGCGCGGGAAAAAGATGGTGCCGTGAAACAGTTTGTCGCCGAGGTTAACGATCAGGCTCACGTCGGTACCGGTCGGTTCGGTCCAGGAAATTTTGTAGATGCTTTCGCCGACGCGAACGATATAAGCCTGCTGATCTTTCACCCAACGATTCGCGACGATACCGCTGTGAATACGATAATCCAGGGTGGTGCCGTTTTTAACGTAAATTTCGTAGTTCCAGCCATTATCGTAGGTATAAACCAGATGTTTGCCGATAAAACCGCTCAGGTCATGTTTGTCGAATGTGCTCATAATCTGTTCTCCTCTGTTTGTTGAGAACAAGCATACTGCTTTAAAAAATGGATGAATAACGCTATGTTTGGATTAAACTCATTCACTTTTTAGATGGATTATGCACAAGACTACGCTGGAACAATGGGCGCTGCTGGAGAAAGTTGTCGAGCTGGGTAGCTTCGCGAAGGCGGCGGACGAGACCCACCGCAGCCAGTCGTCGGTGAGCTATAATCTCGCGCTGTTGCAGGAGCGGCTGGGCGTCACGCTGCTGACGCCATCGGGCCGTCGCGCGGTGCTGACCCCGGCAGGCGAGCTGCTGCTCGGCCAGGTTAAGCCGCTGCTGCAGGCCTTCTCTTATGTCGAAACCCATGCCGCCACCCTGCGAGACGGCGCCCGGACCCGGCTGGATCTGGTGGTCGACAGCATTTTCCCACGCCAGCGGCTGTTCGCCATTCTGCGCCAGTTTCAACAGCGTTACCCGCAAACTCAGGTCAGGTTGACCGAAGTGCTGGAAAACGTTGAGGAAGAGCATCCGGCCCGCACCGAGGCGGACGTGATGGTGCTGACCCGCCGTCAGGATATTACCGGCCGCGGCGAATGGCTGATGAACATTGATTTTGTCGCCGTCGCCCATCGCGATCATCCACTCTCCGCGCTGGCGGGGCCGCTGGACGACAGCGCGCTGGCCCCCTGGCCGCTGGTGCGCATCGCCGACCGCAGCAACGACCCGCAATCTTCCCGCGATGCATGGACGTTTTCCACTATTGATGCCGCCATCGATGCGGTGCTGTATCAGGTCGGGTTTGGCTGGCTGCCGGAAGAGCGCATTGGCCCACAGCTTCAACAAGGGGTGCTGAAGGCGCTGCCGCTGGGACACGGCGCGCGGCGGGCAACGCCGCTGCACCTGATCGTTAAGCGTGATTTAACACCTATTGATGAGCAGGTCGCCACGCTGCTGGATCTGTTCAGAGCGCCCTGATGGGCTTGTTTACCCGGCTCGCGCTGCGCTTAGCCGGGCTACAGATTCACTGCGGTCTGCTCCCGGGGGCGGCGCTTAACGCGCCTTGCCCGGGCTACAAGGTCCCCGCCGTCTGCGAGCCGGTAGCCCGGACAGATGCGCAGCATCGCCTCCGGGA